>NZ_RRZJ01000017.1:0-112889 GCF_004368175.1 Pseudomonas sp. CH235 | reverse complement strand
TCGGACTGGCGCAGGAGATGTCCCCGGCTTGGTGATCGTTCCCACGCTCTGCGTGGGAATGCAGCCCGGGACGCTCCGCGTCCCTTCCAGAGCCGAACGCGGAGCGTCCGTTGAGGCATTCCCACGCAGAGCGTGGGAACGATCTGTGGTGAACCAAAAATCCTGAATACCACTATCGGCGGTTTTTGCCTCACTGCCATATGACCGAAGCATTACAACTCTAGGATTCGTCTCATCTGCTTGATGAGGCCTGTCCATGAACCCTGCAATCGCAACTGCCCTGACCAACCCCGGCGCACCGATGAAAGTGCGCGGCGTGCAGAAGCGCTTCGGCGCATTCACTGCGCTGGATAACGTCTCCCTCGATGTCGCGGCCGGTGAACTGGTGTGCCTGCTCGGCCCGTCGGGCTGCGGCAAGACCACGTTGCTGCGTTGCATCGCCGGTCTGGAGAAGCAGGACAGCGGCGAGCTGTACCTGGGCGAGCGCGATGTTTCCCACCTCGCGCCGCAGGCCCGCGACTACGGCATCCTGTTCCAGTCCTACGCGCTGTTTCCCAATCTGACCGTCGAAGCGAACATTGCCTACGGCCTCGCCGGCAGCGGTCGCGATGAAGTGCGCCGTCGCGTCGGTCAGATGCTGGAACTGGTCGGCCTCACCGGCAGTGAGAAAAAGTACCCGGGCCAGTTGTCCGGCGGCCAGCAGCAACGGGTGGCACTGGCCCGGGCTCTGGCACCGGCGCCGTCGCTGCTGTTGCTCGACGAACCGATGTCGGCCCTCGATGCCCGGGTTCGCGAGCATCTGTGCACCGAGCTGCGTCAACTGCAACGCAACCTCGGCATCACCACCTTGATGGTCACCCACAATCAGGACGAGGCCATGCTGATGGCCGACCGCATTGCCGTGATGAACAACGGCAAGGTCGAGCAGTACGCCACCCCGCAGGAAATCTACAACCGCCCGGCCACGCCGTTCGTGGCCGAGTTCGTCGGCCAAGGCAACTGGTTGCCATTCCAGCGCAGCAGCGACAGCCACGCCAAGGTCGGCGGGATGAACCTGCGCCTGGCCGACGGCAGCGTCCACAGTGCGTCGGGCCGGCTGTTCTGCCGCCCGGAAGCGATCAACGTCAATCCGCTGGTACACGAGGAAAACCTGTTCCCGGCCAAGGTTCGCGAGATCACTTTCCTCGGCAACCGCTGCCGCATGAGCTTCGAACTCGATCAGTTGCCCGGCCACCCCTTGCTCGCCGAACTGGCACCGGAAGCCATGCCACGCCTCGGCGCCCAGCAGATCATGGTCGCCTTGCCGCCACGCAGCCTGCAGGTGTTTGCCTGATGAACAGCAACCTCGCACTGCCGCTACCGCAAAAGCAGGCGCGGCAGATGTCCGGGGCCGAGGTCGGCGACCGGATCTTCGTCCTCGGCGGCAAACTTCTGCTGCTGGTGCTGCTCGGTGTGGCGGTGCTGTTGCCATTGCTGGCGATCTTCTGGCGCGGCTTCAGCAGCGAAGCCGGGCAGGGCGGTGGCTGGCTCGCCGCCAAGGAGTTGGTGACCAGCGACAATTTCCACTGGTTGCTCGGTAACAGCCTGAAAGTTTCCCTCAGCGTCGCGGCGATCGTCGTACCGCTGGCCTACCTGTTTGCCTACGCCTTGCAGCGCACGTTGATTTCCGGCAAAGGCATCTGGCGTGGGATTTCCCTGCTGCCGCTGATGGCGCCGTCGATGCTGCCGGGGATTGCGCTGGTCTATCTGTTCGGCAATCAGGGCCTGTTGCGCGGGCTGCTGTCGGACAACATCTACGGTTTCTGGGGGATTGTTCTGGGTGAGGTGATCTACACCTTCCCACACGCCTTGATGATTTTGCTGTCAGCCCTGTCGCTGGCGGATGCGCGATTGTTCGACGCCGCGTCGAGCATGGGTGCCAGTCCGGCAAAGGCCTTTCGTAGCATTACCTGGCCGGCGACCCGCCAGGCCGTGTTCGCCGCGTTCTGTCTGGTGTTCACCCTGACCATCACCGATTTCGGTGTGCCGGTGGTGGTCGGTGGCGACTATCAGGTGCTGGCGCTGGAAGCCTACAAAGCGGTGGTCGGCCAGCAGCAATTCGGTCGCGGCGCGTTGATCGGCATGGTTCTGCTGCTGCCAGCGCTGTTCAGTTTTGGCGTCGATGCCTGGCTGCGTCGGCGTCACGGCGACTCCATGAGCGGTCGCGCCCAGGTGTTCAAACCGGCACCGTCGAAGAAGCGCGACGCCTTTTATTTCAGCGTTGTGCTGCTGATCAGCGCCGCGTTGCTGCTGGTGTTCGGTATGGCGGTATTCTCGTCGCTGGTGAAATTCTGGCCGTACAACCTGTCGCTGTCACTCAACCACTATCAGTTCAACGAAACTGCCGGCGGTGGCTGGCTGGCCTACGGCAACAGTTTGAAGATGGCGCTGGGCACGGCGCTGATTGGCAGCGTGCTGATCTTCACCGGCGCCTACCTGATGGAAAAGACCCGCAGCCAGCGCGGGCTGAATCTGACACTGCGAATGCTCAGTTTCGTACCGATGGCGGTGCCGGGGCTGGTGCTGGGTCTGGGTTACGTCTTCTTCTTCAACCTGACCGGCAACCCGCTGCACGTGCTGTACGGGACCATGACCCTGCTGATCGTCTGCACCATTGCTCACTATCTGACCACCGCGCAGATGACCGCCACCACCGCGCTGCGCCAGCTCGACGCCGAGTTCGAAGCTGCCGCGCTGTCGCTCAAGGCGCCGCTGTACCGGCATTACCTGCGGGTCACCGTGCCGATCTGCCTGCCGGCGCTGCTGGACATCGTGCGCTACCTGTTCGTCTCGGCCATGACCACCGTGTCCGCCGCGATCTTCCTCTACAGCCCCGACACCATCCTCGCGGCGGTGGCGGTGCTGAACATGGATGACGCCGGCAACGTCGGCGGGGCTGCGGCGATGTCGACCCTGATTCTGTTCACCTCGGCGGGCGTGTCCTTGCTGCTGGCGTGGGCTTCGCGCGGCTTGCTGCGCCGTTCCCAGGCCTGGCGGCAAACGGCGCCCGGCCACTGATCCACGACTTATCCCTTCAGCCTCAACTCACCGACAGGAAAACGATCATGTTCAAGCCTATGGCCCTGGCCGCTGCTGTGCTCGCTACTTTCAGCCTGAATGCCTTCGCGGCAAAAACCGAGTTGATGGTGTACACCGCCCTCGAAGCCGAGCAGTTGAAGTCCTACAAAGAGGCCTTCGAAAAGGCCAACCCGGACGTCGAGATCAAGTGGGTGCGCGACTCCACCGGGATCATCACCGCCAAACTGCTGGCCGAAAAGGATCGCCCGCAGGCTGACGCGGTCTGGGGCCTGGCGGCGTCGAGCCTGGCGATCCTCGATCAGCAAGGCATGCTGCAAAGCTATGCGCCGAAGGATCTGGGCAAGATCGGCGCGAACTACCGCGACGCCGCCAACCCGCCAGCCTGGGTCGGCATGGACGTCTGGGCCGCGACGATTTGCTTCAACACCGTCGAAGCCGAAAAGCAGGGCCTGAGCAAACCGGTGAGCTGGCAGGACCTGACCAAGCCTGAGTACAAGGGCAAGATCGTGATGCCGAACCCGGCCTCGTCCGGCACCGGTTTCCTCGACGTCAGCGCCTGGCTGCAAACCTTCGGCGAGAAACAGGGCTGGGCCTACATGGACGGTCTGCACCAGAACATCGGCCAGTACGTTCACTCCGGTTCCAAGCCTTGCAAACTGGCGGCAGCGGGCGAATTCCCGATCGGGATTTCCTTCGAATACCCGGCCGTTCAGCTGAAGCGTCAGGGCGCGCCGCTGGACATCATCCTGCCGAAGGAAGGCCTCGGCTGGGAGATCGAAGCCACCGCCGTGATCAAAGGCACGCCGCACGAAGAAGCTGCGAAGAAACTGGCCGACTTCTCCGCCAGCGCCCCGGCGATGGATCTGTACAAGGAAAACTTCGCTGTCCTCGCCCAACCGGGCATCGCCAAGCCGCAGACCGAACTGCCGGCCGACTACGAGCAGCGCCTGATCAAGAACGACTTCGCCTGGGCCTCGAAGAACCGCGACGAGATCCTGACCGAATGGCGCAAGCGTTATGACGGCAAGTCCGAGAAAGTCGCTGCCAAGTAAATCTTCTTACCCGATCGTTCCCTGACGGAGCATTGATCGTTCCCACGCTCCGCGTGGGAATGCAGCCAAGGACGCTCCGCGTCCTCTGTGACGCAGAGCGTCACGGTATTCATTCCCACGCAGAGCGTGGGAACGATCAGCGTGGGAACGATCATTGAGGTAGCTGCATGACACAACACAAAGACTTGCTGATCGTCGGCGCCGGCATCCTGGGTCTGTCCCACGCCTGGGCCGCCGCCCGGCGCGGTCTCAAGGTCACGGTTTTCGAGCGCACCGCCACGCCCATTGGCGCCTCGGTACGCAACTTCGGCCAGGCCCTGGTCACCGGCCAGCCACCAGGCCCGATGCTCGAACTGGCCAAAGCCAGCCGCGACATCTGGGGCCAGTGGGCGCAGCTCGCCGGCCTGCAACTCAAGCGCAACGGCTCGTACCTGTTCGCCCGCACCGAAGCCGAAGAGCACTTGCTCGAAGCCTTCTGCGCCGGACGCGCCGTCGAGCACGACTACCGCGTCGAACTGCTGCGCGGTGCCGCGCTGCGCGATCTGTACGGCGGCCAGTTCAGCCATCACCGCGCCGCGCTGCACGGTATGGACGACCAACAGCTGTATTCCCGGGAAGCGATTCCGGCGCTGATCGAATACCTGCGCCGCGAGCTCGACGTCGAGTTTCACTTCTCGACGCTGGTTCGCGACGTCGAGCCTGGGCGCCTGCAAAGTACTGCCGGCACATTCTCCGCCAAGCAGATCATCGTCTGCTCCGGCCACGATTATCAGACCTTGCTGGCCGAGCCGATTGCCGCCCTCGACCCGCAAATCTGCCGACTGCAAATGCTCCGCGCCCGGCCGCAGATCGACCTGAACCTGCAACAAGCCTTGCTCACCGGCCTCAGCTGCGTGCATTACGGCGCCTTCGCCGATCTGCCGGAAGCGGCCGCAGTGCAGGCGCAAATCCTGCGCGAGCAACCGCACTTGCAGGAAAACGGCATTCACCTGCTGATCAGCCCGACGCCGTATGGCGAACTGATCATCGGCGACTCGCACCATTACGGCAGCGATCCATCACCGTTCAACGCCGAGCAGGTCGACAACTGGATGCTCGAACTGGCCGAACAGACTCTCGGTTGCAAGGTGCAGGTGGTCGAGCGCTGGCAGGGCGTCTATGGTTCCCGGGGTCCGGGGCCGTTTTCGTTCCTGCGTCCGGCGCCGGGGCTGAGTGTGGCGCTGATGCACAGCGGCGTCGGCATGAGCGTCGGCCCGGCCATGGCCGAGCGCAATGTTGCACAGCTTTTTGGAGAGCACTGATGTTGAGTCACGAGCAAGTCATCGACCGGGTGTTCGGCCTCTATGAGCGCTTCGGCGCCAGCGACTACATCGGCGAACCGGTGTCGCAGATCGAGCACATGTCCCAGGCGGCGCAACTGGCCATCGCCGAAGGCTTCGACGACGAAGTGGTGCTTGCCGCGTTCTTCCACGACATCGGCCACTTGTGTGCCGAAGGCGCAGAGAACATGGGCGGTTACGGCGTGGTCAGCCACGAACGCCTCGGCGCGGATTACTTGCGTGAGGCCGGCTTCAGCGAACGCCTGGCGCGACTGGTGGAATATCACGTCCAGGCCAAGCGCTATCTGACGCTCAGGGAATCGGGCTATTACGACCGCTTGAGCGAAGCCAGCCGCCGCACCCTGGAATATCAGGGCGGGGTGATGACCGAGGCTGAAGCGGATGCGTTCGAGCAGGATCCGTTGTGCGCCGTCAGCCTGCGAATGCGCCAGTGGGATGAACTGGCGAAGGAAATGGCGGTGCCGGTGATGGATCTTGCCGTTCTCAAGCGCAAGGCTGAAGTTTTGTTGTCGACCGGGTGAGGGCGCGGATCTAAAGCTCAAGCACCTTCCCGACCAACGACTCAATCTGCTCCTGCCGCTCCGCCTGATTCAGCTTCGGATGCGGATTCAGCGAAGACCATTGCGGATGCGCCCGCGCCTTGTTCAGTGCTTCCGGCAACTTGCCCTCGCGCCAGGTCTTGTCCTGCGGCGTCGCCACCTGAACGGCATCCATCGCCGCATGGCCGCGGGCATTCAGCGCTTGCAACAGTTGCCGCTGACGCAGGGCCAACAGGCGCAACACGTTGTCGTCGACCGTCAGCTCCCGCTGCCCCTTGATCTTGCCGATCAAGCGGTTGCCATAGCTGCGGGCGGTTTGCAGGGCGCCGCCGGCAATGGCGCCGGCCAGCGCGGCGGCGCCTAGGGTGATGCCGCCGACCAGCAAATCCACACCCGCACCGGCCGCTGCACCGGCCGCAATCCCGCCGCCGACCCGCACGCCGAGTTGCTTGAGGGTTTCCGGGTTGAACAGGTCATCGCCCCAACGTCCGTCGAGCAGCGGTAGATCGCTGGCGGCGGCGTCCTGCGGGCGGAAGGCGTAGAGCTTCAGCAGCGCCTCGACGCACTTCTGTTCGCGTTGACGCACGGCTTTGCGCAGTTCGCTGATGGCCTGTTGTTCCTGTTCAGCGTTGCTTGCCACACTGCGTCGGCACGCGGCGCAGTCGATCAGCAATTCGGCGATCAGGCGCGCGGCACTCTGCTCGCGGGCGAGGCGTTGGGTCTGTTGATCGGCGATCAGCCGTTCGAGCTGAGGGCGGGCGTTTTCCAGCAATAGTGCGAGGCTTTCATACAGTCGGCGCTCGCCATCTTCGGGCGGGGCGACGCTGTCGAAACGCACCAGCGCATGCAGGCCGAGACGCGCCAGTGCTTCACGCCAGTCCGGCTCGCGGTGGTTGGCACTGCTGACGAAATTCAGCACCGGCAGCAACGGTTTGCCGCAACTGGCCAGCACTTCCAGTTCGTCGCGGTACTTGGCCAAGACCGGTTCGCGGGCGTCGATCACGTACAGGCCGGCATCGGAATCGAGCAGTTGCCGCAGCACCTTGGCTTCCTGTTCGAAACGCTGGCGTGCTTCGCTGCCGTCGAGAAACCGCGCCAGCCGTGCCGGGCCGTCGAGGCGTTCGCCGGGGCGTTCCAGACGCTCGAGAAAATCCAGCAGGGCGATGGCGTCTTCCAGGCCGGGCGTGTCGTAGAGGTCGAGCAACGGCTCGCCATCCACCGACAACCGCGCGCCTTCGACATGCCGGGTGGTGCTCGGTCGATGGGAGACTTCGCCGAAGCCGACGTCGCGGGTCAGGGTGCGCAACAGCGAAGTCTTGCCGACGTTGGTGTGGCCGACCACCGCCAGTTTCAGTGGCGCTTTCCAGGCGTCAGTCATGTCCGTGCTCCAGCCAGTTCAACGGGGCGCAATCGGCGAACGGCAGCTCCAGCTGTTGCAGCGCCACGTGCCAGTCACCGAGGCGCTCGGCGTCCAGCGCTTGTCCTTGCGGCGCCTGCAACAGCCAGACGCGGGTCGCGGCGGCATTGCGCGCAAGCTCGGCGATCAACGCCAGGCTGCCGCGATCCGGTGAACGCCGTGGGTCGCAGGCAATCGCGAGGCGCGCCGGCGGAAAACGGCTGAGCTGTTCGAGCAGTTTGTTGCGCGATTCACGGCTGTCGAGGATGCCGGCGTTGCTGACGTTTTTCGGCAGCGTCGGCGGCCATGAGTGTTGATCGTCGAGTTCGATTGCCACCAGCAATGCGCCATCGCTGGCGTGTTCGCCGACGGTGCTTTCGACGCGGTGCATTTGCGCAGGTTCTGGGTCGGTGATGCCGAGGCGTTCGCTGGTCGGCATCAGGCGCTCGCGCAGTTGGGCGTAACCGGGCAGGTTCAGGTCCAGACGCAATGCGGCTTTGCCGCTGTTCCAGCGCCAGAAGCAAAACAGCGCCAACAGCAGACGCGGCAGCACGCCGTACACCACCAGCACGCCGACCAGCCAGGTTGCCCAGGCCTGACGGGCGCTTTCGATGTTCAGCGCGGTGTCGCCGCTGGCGCGGATCATGTCCACGGTCGGCACGTTGAAGCCCAGCAGCGCCGGCAATGCGCCGAGGGCCTGGGTCATGTTGATGAATGTGTCGGCGCTGAGAATCGTGGTTTCCCAGACGAAGCCGTAGCGCCGGGTCGCCATCAGCGTCAGCAGCAAAACCAGCGCGCTGAACATCGCCAGCAACCACAGGCCGTTGACCAGCGTGCCGAGCGCCCAGCGATTGAGCCTCTTGCGTTGCAGCATCAACAGCAGGGCCGGCGCCAGTTGCGCCGCCTTGGCATCGCGGGCGAGTTTTTCACTGAGCCACAGCCACAAGCGGCCAAGGGTGGTGCCGTGTTCGCCGGCGAAGATCAGTCCCAGCGCCCAGCTCAACAGCAGAATCAGATTCAGCCCGAGCAGACTGCCCAGCGCCCAGAATACATTGACCGGCGTCTGGCCCAGTGCGGCGAAGGCCAGCCCTGCGCCGCTCAATACGGCGAAGATCGCCAGCAGCACCAGCGCCAGGCGCGCGCCTTGCAGCCAGTGCTTGAGCGCCGAGGTCAGGCCGTCGCGCTCGGCCAGCCACAAGGCCCGGCGTTGAATGCGTCCCGGCAGATCGCCGCCGGCCGCGCGGGCCAGGCGATTGGCTTCCAGATCATCCAGCGGGCCTGCGTGTTCTTCGCGCAGACGCACGGTTTCGGTGAGCCAGAGGTTTTGCAGTGAAGTCAGTTCAGTCACGCGGCATCCCGTTGCTTGATTGAGCCGTGAGCATAACCGCTGTGGCGCTTATCGGGGTAAGGGCGGCTCTGGTATCCTCGCCGGCATGACTAAATCACTCCCCCTCAGCCTGATCGCAGCCCTCGGTGAAAACCGCGTGATCGGCGTCGACAACAGCATGCCCTGGCACCTGCCCGGAGACTTCAAATACTTCAAGGCCACGACGCTCGGCAAGCCGATCATCATGGGCCGCAAGACCTGGGATTCGCTGGGGCGTCCGTTGCCGGGCCGTCTGAATATCGTGGTCAGCCGTCAGGCCGGTCTGGTGCTGGAGGGCGCAGAAGTCTATCCGTCGCTGGAAGCCGCCGTGGTTCGCGCCGAAGCGTGGGCGAAAGAGCAGGGCGTCGACGAGTTGATGCTGATTGGCGGGGCGCAGTTGTATGCGCAGGGGCTGGCGCAGGCGGATCGTCTGTATCTGACCCGTGTGGCACTGAGCCCGGAAGGCGATGCGTGGTTTCCGGAGTTCGATCTGAACCAGTGGACACTGGTGTCGAACGTGCCGAATCCGGCTGAAGGCGACAAACCGGCTTACAACTTCGAAGTCTGGGAAAGAAGATAGCTACAAGCTTCGAGCTGCAAGCCGCAAGTAAAAGCTGGAATGCTCTTCTTGCAGCTTGCAGCTTGCAGCTTGCAGCTTGCAGCTTGCAGCTTGCAGCTGGCTAGCTCGCTAGCTGCGCATGCTCATCGGCATCCAGCAGTGCCTTGTCGGTCTGCTGCATCACCTGGCTGGTAATCGCGCCAGCGGTGATCGAACCGCTCACGTTCAGGGCCGTACGGCCCATGTCGATCAGCGGCTCGACCGAAATCAGCAACGCCACCAGCGAAACCGGCAAGCCCATGGCCGGCAGCACGATCAGCGCGGCGAAGGTCGCACCGCCACCCACGCCCGCCACACCAGCCGAACTCAGGGTCACGATCGCCACCAGCGTCGCGATCCACAGCGGATCCAGCGGGTTGATGCCGACGGTTGGCGCAACCATCACCGCCAACATCGCCGGGTACAGACCGGCGCAGCCGTTCTGGCCGATGGTCGCGCCGAACGAAGCAGCGAAGCTTGCCACCGATTGCGGAATGCCCAGACGACGGGTCTGCGCTTCGATGCTCAGCGGGATGCTCGCTGCGCTGGAGCGGCTGGTGAACGCGAATGTCAGCACCGGCCAGATCTTGCGAAAGAAACGCAGCGGGTTTATTCCGGCCGCCGACACCAGCAAACCGTGCACCACAAACATCAGGCCCAGGCCGAGGTACGACACCACCACGAAACTGCCGAGCTTGATGATGTCCTGCAGGTTGGAACCGGCCACCACTTTGGTCATCAGCGCCAGCACGCCGTACGGGGTCAGCTTCATCACCAGACGCACCAGACGCATCACCCAGGCTTGCAGGGTGTCGATGGCGTTGATCACTTTCTGACCTTTCTCGACGTCATCCTTGAGCAGTTGCAGCGCGGCAACCCCCAGGAACGCAGCGAAAATCACCACGCTGATGATCGAGGTCGGCTTGGCCCGCGCCAGGTCGGCAAACGGGTTCTGCGGGATGAACGACAGCAGCAGTTGCGGCACATTCAGGTCGGCGACCTTGCCCGCGTAGTCGGTCTGAATGGTTTGCAGACGGGCCATTTCCTGCGTGCCGGCAACCAGGCCTTCGGCGGTCAGGCCGAACAGGTTGGTCAGGCCGATGCCGATCAGCGCGGCAATCGCGGTGGTGAACAGCAGCGTGCCGATGGTCAGGAAGCTGATCTTGCCCAGCGACGAAGCGTTGTGCAGACGGGCCACGGCGCTGAGGATCGAGGCGAACACAAGCGGGATAACGATCATTTGCAGCAGTTGCACGTAACCGTTGCCGACCAGATCGAACCAGCCGATCGAGGCTTTCAACACCGGGTTGCCGGCACCGTAAATCGTGTGCAGCGCGACGCCGAATGCCACGCCCAGCACCAGTGCGAGCAGGACTTTTTTCGCCAGGCTCCACGAGGTGTGACGGGTTTGCGCCAGGCCGAAGAGCAGGGCGAGGAACACCAGCAAGTTGAGAATCAGGGGCAGATTCATGAGGACTCCAGAAAAGACTGTGCCAACAACCTTCCGGGGCTGTTGCGAACCGGCAAGCCTAACAGTTTGATTTCCAATGATTTAATACCGAAATCAAAGGTCGTCCGTCGTTTTTGGAATAAGCGGGTGTCGTTCTCGGGGATGCAACTGGCGCGAAACGGACGTGGACGGTCGCTGACAGACGGGGACTGTCACATTTATTTGTTAGCGTCGATTTCTTTGACCCAGGGAGAAGCGCCAATGAAGTTTGCACCGAAATTTCTGGCTGTCGCACTGACTGTGGGGATGGGCCTGGCCACTCAGGCGTTCGCCACCGACCTGAAACACTGGCCCGCGGATCAGGCCAAGGCACTGGACGCGATGATCGCCGCCAACGCCAACAAAGGTAACTACGCGGTGTTCGACATGGACAACACCAGTTACCGCTACGACCTCGAAGAGTCGTTGCTGCCGTTCATGGAAAACAAGGGCCTGATCACCCGGGACAAGCTCGACCCCTCCCTGAAACTGATGCCGTTCAAGGACACCGCCGACCACAAGGAAAGCCTGTTCAGTTACTACTACCGCCTCTGCGAAGTCGACGACATGGTCTGCTACCCATGGGTGGCGCAGGTGTTTTCCGGCTTCACCCTCAAGGAACTCAAGGGCTACGTCGATGAGCTGATGGCCTCGGGCAAACCGGTGCCGGCGACTTATTACGAAGGTGACGTGGTCAAGAATCTGGATGTGAATCCGCCGAAGATCTTCACTGGCCAGAAAGAGCTGTACAACAAACTGATGGAGAACGGCATCGAAGTCTACGTGATGACCGCCGCCTCCGAAGAACTGGTGCGGATGGTCGCGGCCGATCCGAAGTATGGCTACAACGTCAAACCGCAGAACGTGATCGGCGTGACCACGTTGCTGAAGAACCGCGAGACCGGCGAGCTGACCACCGCGCGCAAGCAGATCACCGCCGGCAAATATGACGAGAAGGCCAACCTCGGCCTCGAGCTGACACCCTACCTGTGGACTCCGGCAACCTGGATGGCCGGCAAGCACGCGGCAATCCTGACCTATATCGACGAATGGAAAAAACCGGTACTGGTGGGTGGCGACACACCGACCAGCGACGGCTACATGCTGTTCCACGATGTGGACGTGGCCAAGGGTGGCATTCACTTGTGGGTCAATCGCAAGGACAAGTACATGACCCAGATTCAGGGCATGATGGCCAAGCACGCGGCGGCCCAGGCGAAAGAAGGTTTGCCGGTGACGGCGGACAAGAACTGGGTGATCGTCAAACCTGAAGAAATCCAGTAATTGCTACGGTGATCGCTCCCGAGCAGAGCGCGACGATCGTTCCCACGTCGAGGCGTCGAACCGTCCGCGTGGGAATGCAGCCCGTGACGCTCCGCGTCACTGGACGCAGAGCGTCCCTTGAGGCATTCCCACGCGGGAGCGTGGGAACGATCAAAACCTGAAGGCAAAAAAATGCCCCGCACTTGGCGGGGCATTTTTATGCGCGACGGTTAAGCATCACAGCCCGTCGAGCATCGCCTTGTTGCGCACGGCACCCTTGTCGGCGCTGGTCGCCAGCAGGGCGTAGGCCTTGAGGGCGGTGGTCACTTTGCGTGGACGCTGTTCGACCGGTTTCCAGCCTTTCTTGTCCTGCTCGACCCGGCGTGCCGCCAGTTCTTCATCGCTGATCAACAGGTTGATCGAGCGGTTTGGAATGTCGATCAGCACCTTGTCGCCGTCCTGCACCAGACCGATCGCGCCGCCGGCCGCAGCCTCTGGCGAAGCGTGGCCGATGGACAGACCGGAAGTACCGCCGGAGAAACGGCCATCGGTCAGCAGGGCGCAGGCTTTGCCCAGGCCTTTGGATTTCAGGTACGAGGTCGGGTAGAGCATTTCCTGCATGCCCGGGCCGCCTTTCGGGCCTTCGTAGCGAATGATGACGATGTCGCCTTCCTTCACTTCGTCGGCGAGGATGCCGCGCACGGCGCTGTCCTGGCTTTCGAAGATCTTGGCGTTGCCTTCGAACACGTGGATCGACTCGTCAACACCGGCGGTTTTCACCACGCAGCCGTCCAGGGCGATGTTGCCGTACAGCACGGCCAGGCCGCCTTCTTTCGAATAGGCGTGTTCAAAGCTGCGGATGCAACCGTTTTCACGGTCGTCGTCCAGGGTTTCCCAACGGGTCGACTGGCTGAACGCGGTTTGCGTCGGAATGCCGGCCGGGCCTGCCTTGAAGAAATGGTGCACGGCTTCATCGTCGGTCTGGGTGATGTCCCACTTGGCGATGGCTTCTTCCATGCTGCGGCTGTGCACGGTCGGCAGGTCGGTGTGCAGCAGGCCGCCACGGGCCAGCGAACCGAGGATGCTGAAGATGCCGCCGGCGCGGTGCACGTCTTCCATGTGGTACTTCTGGATGTTCGGCGCGACCTTGCACAGCTGCGGCACCTTGCGCGACAGACGATCGATGTCGCGCAGGTCGAAGTTGATCTCGGCTTCCTGGGCCGCGGCCAGCAAGTGCAGGATGGTGTTGGTCGAACCGCCCATGGCGATGTCGAGCATCATCGCGTTCTCGAACGCCTTGAAGTTGGCGATGTTGCGCGGCAGTACCGACTCGTCGTTCTCGCCGTAGTAGCGTTTGCACAGTTCGACGATGGTGCGGCCGGCCTGCAGGAACAGCTGCTCGCGATCGCTGTGGGTGGCCAGGGTCGAACCGTTGCCCGGCAGTGCGAGGCCCAGGGCTTCGGTCAGGCAGTTCATCGAGTTGGCGGTGAACATGCCGGAGCACGAACCGCAGGTCGGGCAGGCGCTGCGCTCGTACTCGGCAACCTTCTCGTCAGAAGCGCTGGAGTCGGCGGCGATCACCATGGCGTCGACGAGGTCGAGACCGTGGCTGGCCAGTTTGGTCTTGCCGGCTTCCATCGGGCCGCCGGAGACGAAGATCACCGGGATGTTCAGGCGCAGGGCGGCCATCAGCATGCCGGGGGTGATCTTGTCGCAGTTCGAGATGCAGACGATGGCGTCGGCGCAGTGGGCGTTGACCATGTACTCGACGGAGTCGGCGATGATCTCGCGGCTCGGCAGCGAATAGAGCATGCCGTCGTGGCCCATGGCGATGCCGTCGTCAACGGCGATGGTGTTGAATTCTTTTGCAACGCCGCCAGCGCGTTCGATCTCACGGGCAACCAGTTGGCCCAGGTCCTTCAGGTGAACGTGGCCCGGTACGAACTGGGTGAAGGAGTTGGCAATGGCGATGATCGGCTTCTTGAAGTCGTCATCTTTCATCCCGGTGGCGCGCCACAGTGCGCGGGCGCCGGCCATGTTGCGGCCGTGGGTGGATGTTTTCGAGCGGTAATCTGGCATGGAGCACTCCGGGCGGCTAATCAGGTATCAAAAGGGAGTGAGCTTCTATTGACGTCTGGAACACTCAGAAATGGCCGTGTGTCCTGATGTTGCCGATGACGTTGCGGGATCGCCGCTGGTCTCAGCCTGAGCTCATAAACCCGCCGGGGATGAATGGCGATGAATCTCGCGATTCTACACCGCTGGCGTCAGGAGGGAATGGCGCAAAGCGTTGTTCCAGTGCTGACGAAGCGTGCGGGATGACGACCGGCAGGATTAATCGCTGTCCGGTTGCCCCACGAGATCGCTGCGGCGACTGATCCGCGCGTTCAACGCCAGTGCCACCCCGCTGAGTATCACGAAGCTGTAGCCCAGCGTGGATTGCAGATTGGTCGGGCTCAGGCTGATCAAGGCACTGATCAAGCCGCCGCAGATGAAAATGATCGTGCTGCCGGCCGAGGCCGACGTGCCGGCGTTTTCCGGAAACAGACTCATGGCCCGGGACGTGGCGGCCGGCCGGGCAATGGTGGTGCCGGCGGTGCAGATCAGCATCGGGATCAGCACGGTCGCCGGAGCCAGTGCAAAGTTCGACGACAGGTACAGCATGGTCACGCCGGCGAACAGGATCAGGCTCAGGCCGACGACCATCTGCTGGCCGCTGTTGATGCGCCTGCTCAGCACGCTGGCGAGGATCCCCCCGGTGACGTAAGCCGCACCGTAGATCAGCAGGATCAACGAAAATTCGTAAGCGGACAGTTGCAGCCGATCCATGAAGATCAGCGGCGAGATCACGATGAATGAGAAATGGCAGGCGAATGCAAACGCTGAAATCAGCCAGTAACCGACGAAGTCGAAATCTCCCAGAACCCGTCGATAGGCCGTGAGGAAGTTCGTACGTGTGCCAGTGGCGGTAGGTCGGGTGTTCTCCAGAAACAGCCAGGCCTTGAGCAGCACTGCGGCTGATAATGCGATGAACACCCAGAAGCTGCCGCGCCAGCCCAGCGTCGCCTGAAGAAAGGTGCCAGCCAGCGGCGATATCGAGATGAAAATCCCGCCGGCGGTGACCATTAAAATCCGTAGGCGGTCACGTTCTTCGCCTTCGAACAGGTCCTGCACCAGCGCCTGTGACAGCACGAAGCAACCGCAGCCCAGCGCCTGCAACACCCGGAACATCAGAAACAGCGAATAGTCCGAGGTCATCACGCAACCGAGGGCGCCGAGTATGGAAACGCTCATGCCGGCGAGCAGCAGCCCCTTGCGTCCGATCACATCCGACAGCGGGCCGATCAGCAACTGGGCGAAGGCAATTCCGACCGCAAACAGGCTGATCGACAGGGCGATGTCCGCCGGGGTGCGGCGAAAGTGTTCGGCCAGTGCCGGGAACGAAGGCAGCAGGACATCCAGTGGAAAGACGCCGAGCAACACCATTGCCAGCAAAAGACTGACAGCCCCGCGCCGCTGTCGTCGGGTCACCACAGATTGTCCGTCATCCATCGATCAGTCCCGCCCTGGCAAATAGTGTCTGGTTTTGAGGTTCGGCGAAAAATCCGGCTTTCTTCAATGCCTTCAACGTAGCGAGGCTGCCGGCGCGTGCCCGCCGTCGACTGGCCTGGGTCGATGTCATCGTGCCGAGAATGTCCGTCACCGTCGTATTTGCAATGCCCGCGCCACAGAGGCTTTCCTGCAGCCAGTGCTCATCCACTTCGAAGAAGATTTCCAGAATGTCGAGCAAGGTCGTCGCGGTGAACGTTCGCTGTCGCGGGTTCAGGTGCAACCAGAGGTAGTGGAACACTTCGGTGAAATAGCGGCTGTGGCGCGCTTCGTCGGTGAGGTGATCGCGCAACATGTCGTTGACGCCGGACACCAAGCTGTCGCGGCAGACATCCAGCAGTTCACGGGCAATGATGGTTTCCGAGACGAAGCCCAGAAGAAAGCACGCCAGCGGCCGTTGCTCCTGCCTTGTGCGTGCGACCAGCAGGTTCATCCGGGTGATGCGTCTGGGCATCACGGGTCGCCCGGTGATGGCATAGAGGCTGGCGATCTGCTCTGCTACCTGACTGGAAAACAGGGCGTGATAGCCCTCGTCGGTGTAGAGCTGGAGCGCGGCGGTTTTCATCGGCGCCGGTACCGCGACGGGCAGCTCGCCGTGGACGATGGTTTCGACGGCGCGATTGACGATCCGGTGTTCTAGCAGCGTGGTGTAGTCAAGGAAATGCACCAGATGCCGGGCCGTAAGCCGATGCAGCATCGAACGGCCCGCGGCCTCAATCACCGGGTGGGCCAGGTAAGGAAGGAATGCCGGCGGAAACCAGTGCCGGGTCTCCAGTTGCTCCTGCACGTTGTCCGGCAAGCGGTAATCGTGGGGGCTGGCGCGAACGGAGGCGCGGCTGTTCCAGTCGCTCAGGGTGAACTGAAAGACCGGTTCCGGGACGAGGGCACTCATGATTGTGCCTCACGCAGCAGGTCACGCATTTCCTGACACATCGCCTGACCGTCGCTTTCCCCGCAACCGACGAAGAACAAGAGTTGCTCCGCACTGTTCTCGAGCTTCAGCAACGTTTCGACCTGATCATCGGAAAACGCGCCTGTGAGCCAGGTGCTCATGCCCAGTGCTGTAGCCACCAGTTGAAACGTCTGCGAAAGGTGCCCGGCTTCGACGAACGCCATTCGATAGGCGCGCGAGTGCGGGTATTTCCACCAGAGGCGATCGAAGCGGGCGGTGATGAACAACCCCAATGGCAGGTTATTGATGAAATGCTGCCCCCCCAGCAGATTGCCGGGCGCGGTGTCGGGCAAAGGGTTGATGAAGCTCAGGGCGTGTTCGGCGGGGTGGTAGGCATACACGCCGGGTGCCAGTCCGTCGACGTTCTGTACAAACACGAACCCGGCACAGGCATTGAGACCACCGCCGGAAGGGCTGCTGCGCCGCGCGCCCAGTCCTTCGGCGATGCTGTCGTCGCAGTCGGTTTCGCGTTCTCCCAGGTAACCGAGTGACAGGTAAAGCAAGGTGCCCACATCATCCAGCGACACGGCAGCGCCAGTGAAGGATCGGCAGGTCTTTCGCCGGGTCAGTGAATTCGACAGGCTGTCGTCATTCAGTGCCAGCGGCTTGGGCAGGGCGATGAGTGCGTTCGGACGGGTATCCACAGGGATGTCGGCTGGCGGGGGAGTGGCAAGCACTTTGTTGCAGTGTTCTAGATATTGCCTGGACCATTCCTGAATGTTTCGGGGAGTGTGTTCGCAAGGAATGTCCCGAGTCCCGATATGGTAGATCCTGGACAGTTCATCCCAGCCCCAGGCAGGCGCTGAGATTTTTGAAGAAGTCAGTATTCCGGCATTTAATAACTGTGTGTCTATTATGTTGCTGTTGTCATATAAATCAGGGTTGTGGACAAGTTGCGCCAGTCGGGAGGAATATTCAAGATCAAGTTCATGTTGAGTATGGTCTTTGTAGTTCCAGACTATCTGGCCGGGCGTTCGTGGCAGTATGAATAAATAAGGATTTATATGCATGTTGGGGCACGCTGCTCTGGATAGGTGCTTTGTCAGAGGCGCTGGGTAGCCGGCTATACCCAGCGCCCACCTTACTTAACGGGCTTTAGGTGCGACCAGAAAAGCCAGATTTGCGAGGGTGCGGGATTCCAGAGTAATTGCTTTCATGATTGAACTCCTTGTTCGTTGCTGCTTCGTGGTTAGTTGGTGTCACCTCCGTGGCGACGACTTAATAATAGTTTGTAATGGATTAATCGCAAGCAAATATTAAGTAGGAATAATCCAGTAATTTTGTCGGAGTGATCTTTGGCTGGAAATGGGTGTGTAAGTTAAATTTCAGTAAATAAAGTATTCGCGGAAATATCCTGCAAGTCTGCAGGACAATAAGTGTAGGAAAGCAACGTTAAAGGCAAAAAGAAGGGGAGCCCTAGGCTCCCCTTCTTTATACGCATCGATACCGTTAGCTGTTCGGCAGCAGGCGGCAGGTGATGCTCTTGATGTAGCGGGTTTCCGGGATGGCCGGGTGTACCGGGTGATCCGGACCCTGACCGCCACGCTCCAGCAGCTGGATATTGCGGTCCAGGTGACGGGCGCTGGTCAGCAGGATGTTCTGCAGGTCGTCTTCCGGCAGGTGCATCGAGCACGAAGCGCTGAACAGGATGCCGTCCTTGGTGAGCAGGCGCATGGCTTGCTCGTTCAGGCGACGGTAGGCGCCTTCACCGTTCTTCAGGTCTTTCTTGCGCTTGATGAACGCCGGCGGGTCGGCAACGATCACGTCGAAGCGCTCTTCGCTGGCCTTGAGTTCTTTCAGGGCTTCGAACACGTCGCCTTCGATACAGGTCATCTTGTCGGCGAAGCCGTTCAGTGCGGCGTTACGCTCAACGCCGTCGAGGGCGAAGCCCGATGCGTCGACGCAGAACACTTCGCTGGCGCCGAATGCGGCCGCTTGCACACCCCAGCCACCGATGTAGCTGTAGAGGTCCAGTACGCGTTTGCCTTTGGCGTAAGGGGCCAGGCGGGCGCGGTTCATGCGGTGGTCGTAGAACCAGCCGGTTTTCTGACCTTGAACCACTGGCGCTTCGAACTTCACGCCGTTCTCTTCCAGCGCTACCCACTCCGGCACCACGCCGAACACGGTTTCGGTGTAACGCTCGAGGCCTTCGGCATCGCGCGCGGCGGAGTCGTTCTTGAACAGGATGCCGCTTGGCTTGAGCACCTGGGTCAGTGCCGCGATCACGTCATCTTTATGGGCTTCCATGGTCGCCGAGGCGATCTGCACCACGAGGATGTCGCCGAAACGGTCGACCACCAGACCCGGCAGCAGGTCGGAATCGCCGTAGACCAGACGATAGAACGGCTTGTCGAACAGGCGCTCGCGCAGCGACAGGGCTACGTTCAGGCGATGCACCAGCAGCGACTTGTCCAGCGGCAGCTTGATGTCGCGCGACAGCAGACGCGCGCAGATCAGGTTGTTCGGGCTCATGGCGACGATGCCCAGCGGCTTGCCGCCGGCGGCTTCGAGGATCGCCTGGTCGCCGGCCTTGAAGCCGTGCAACGGGGTCGCGGCCACGTCGATTTCGTTGCTGTAGATCCACAGGTGACCGGCGCGCAGGCGACGGTCGGCGTTGGCTTTGAGGCGCAAGCTAGGCAGGGACATGACGTCGCTCCGGAAAAAAGAGCGGGAGTATACCGTGTTGCGCCTTATGCCGGGTTTGGCGTGCGATGAAACGCGGCTGACCTCATCACGAGCAGGCCCGCCCCGTATCCATACGCTTATGCTCTATGCCGACAGCGCGTCGATCAGCGCATTGCTGAACGCCGGAATATCGTCCGGCTGGCGGCTGCTGATCAGGTGGCCGTCTTTTACTACCTCCTGATCAACCCAGTTCGCCCCCGCATTCACCAGATCGTCCTTGACGGTCTTGTAGCTGGTCATGGTCTTGCCATTGACCAGCCCTGCCGAAATCAGCAGCCAGCTGCCATGACAGATCACTGCGATCGGCTTGCCGGCGGACGCACCGGTCTTGACCAGGTGCTGGGCGTCCTGGTCGATGCGGATGGTGTCAGAGTTCTGCACACCGCCCGGGAGCACCACGGCATCGTATTGATCGATGCTTGCGCCCTGGAAGGTCTGGTCGACCTTGAAGTCGTCCGCAGGTTTATCGTGATTCCAGCCTTTGACGCTGCCGGCTTCGGCGGAGAGGATGTCAACCTGCGCTCCCGCCTGCTCCAGTGCCTTTTTGGGGCCAGTCAGTTCAACCTGCTCGAAACCGTCGGTTACCAGAAAAGCGACGCGCTTGCCGCTGAGAGAAGTCGCCATCGTTAAGCTCCTGAGTCTGTTGGAATTACTGCCCGCGACAGATGGGGAACTGCTCCGGGCACTACAGATTCCGAAGGCTGGTGGAAAGTGAAAGTTCCTGCGAATTGCCCACTGGTGTGTCGTCCGTCGGTTTTTAGAGGTTAGAATCGCCGCCTGTCCCAGAGTGTGTACTTATGTCCCAAGAGCTGACCACCGAACAGATTCAACAGTCCCTGCAAGGCATCAGCGTGCCCGCGCAGCCGCAGATCATGGTGGATCTGCAAATGGAGCAGTACATGCCCGACCCCGACCTGGAGACGATCGCCAAGCTGATCTCCCAGGATCCTGGCCTGTCCGGCTCGCTGCTGAAAATCGTCAATTCGCCCTATTACGGCCTGAGCAACAAGATCACCTCGATCAAGCGCGCGGTGAATCTGTTGGGCAGTCGCTCGATCATCAATCTGATCAACGCGATGTCGATCAAGGGCGAAATGAACGATGACACCATCGTCACCCTCAACCGTTTCTGGGACACCGCCCAGGACGTGGCCATGACCTGCCTGACCCTGGCCAAGCGCGTTGGCACCGAGGCGAGCGACGAGGCTTATGCCTTGGGTCTTTTCCATGATTGCGGCGTGCCGCTGATGCTTCAGCGTTTCCCCGACTACATGACCACGCTGGAGACGGCCTATGCCAATGCGAGTGCCGAGCGCCGGGTCGTGGACACCGAGAACGATGTCTACAACACCAACCACTCGGTGGTCGGTTACTACACCGCCAAATCCTGGCGCCTGCCGGAGCATGTCAGCGCGGCCATCGCCAACCACCACAATGCCTTGGCGATCTTCAGCGATGAAACTTCGCGCAACAGCCAGATGAAAAACCTGCTGGCGATCCTGAAAATGGCCGAGCACATCTGCGCGTCGTACCGGGTGCTGGGCAACCAGACCGAAGACTTCGAATGGCAGGCCGTCGGGCCGCTGGTGCTGGAATACATCGGCCTCTCGGATTACGACTTCGAAACGTTGAAGCAAACCATCCGCGAACTTGGCGCACACTGATTTAGCAAACTGATTCGAGACCCCCATGCCTGAATTGCCGGAAGTCGAAACCACCCGCCGCGGCATCGCCCCGCACCTGGAGGGCCAGCGCGTCAGCCGGGTGATCGTGCGTGACCGGCGGCTGCGCTGGCCGATTCCCGAAGACCTCGATGTGCGCCTGTCCGGGCAGCGCATCGTGCTGGTCGAGCGGCGCGCCAAGTATCTGCTGATCAACGCCGAAGTCGGCACGCTGATCAGCCACTTGGGCATGTCGGGTAACTTGCGGCTGGTTGAGGTCGGGATGCCAGCGGCCAAGCATGAGCATGTCGATATCGAACTGGAGTCGGGCCTGGCCCTGCGCTACACCGATCCGCGGCGTTTCGGGGCGATGCTCTGGAGCACCGACCCGCTCAATCACGAATTGCTGATTCGCCTGGGGCCTGAGCCGTTGACCGATCTGTTCGATGGCGAGCGCTTGTATCAGCTGTCGCGCGGGCGCTCGATGGCGGTCAAGCCGTTCATCATGGACAACGCCGTGGTGGTGGGGGTTGGCAATATCTACGCGACCGAAGCGCTGTTCGCCGCCGGTATCGATCCGCGTCGCGAAGCCAAAGGCATTTCCCGGGCGCGCTATTTGAAGCTGGCGATCGAGATCAAACGCATCCTCGCTGCCGCCATCGAGCGCGGCGGCACCACGTTGCGTGATTTCATCGGTGGCGACGGGCAGCCGGGGTATTTCCAGCAGGAACTGTTTGTCTACGGTCGCGGCGGCGAGCACTGCAAGGTCTGCGGAACGGGCCTGCGGGAAATGAAGCTCGGTCAGCGCGCGAGCGTCTGGTGCCCGCGCTGCCAGAGCTGAGCAAAGACTCCGAAAAAGTCCTACGGTCTATAGTGAGTTGTCTCACTGTTCAGCTCGAAGGATCGTGCCATGAAGTCCTTGCAAACCCTCATCGTCGCCCTGCTGCTGTGCTTCAGTCTGACCGTTCAGGCCACGGAAGGCGGCAGCGGTGATCCTCGTTACGCCATCCAGAATCCACCGGCCTACGCCATGCTCGGCGATCTGCTGATTGCCCGACCATTGCTGGTGGTGGCAACGGTGATTGGTGCCGGGGCGTTCGTCGTGTCGTTGCCGTTCACCGCGCTGGGTGGCGGGATTGGCGATGCGGGAGAGGCGCTGGTGGTGGCGCCGGCGAAAGCGGCGTTCGTGCGATGCCTGGGCTGCACAGGGGAGGGATTCGAGCAGCGCGAATGACGCGATCGCAGCCGGGGGCTGCGATCGGATTCAGTGGCTCAAGCCTTGCCGGTGATCTTGCGGTACTTCTCCATCAACTGTTCTTCAGTCTCCGGATGGGCTTCGTCCAGTGGAATGCAATCCACCGGGCAGACCTGCTGGCACTGCGGCTCGTCGTAGTGGCCGACGCACTGGGTGCACAGGTTCGGGTCGATCACGTAGATCTCTTCGCCTTGGGAAATGGCGGCGTTCGGGCACTCGGGTTCGCAGACGTCGCAGTTGATGCAATCGTCGGTGATGATCAGGGACATGCTAACTCCAGCCGGGGCGGGGAGCCCGGGCGCTATGAATCAATGCGCGCAATTGTGCCGCATTGGCGCCCGTAGTGCACGCGGGCGCCGTTTGAACGGTCGTTACTTCTTGAAGCGCAGGGTCAGGGCTTCGGCTACCGCCGGGTGGACGAACTTGCTGATATCGCCGCCCAGGGCCGCGATTTCCCGCACCAGGGTCGAGGAAATGAACGAATAACGCTCGGACGGGGTGAGAAACAGGCTCTCCACATCCGGAGCCAACTGGCGGTTCATGTTGGCCAGCTGGAATTCGTATTCGAAGTCCGACACCGCGCGCAGGCCACGCAGGAACACGTTGGCGTTCTGCTCTTTGGCGAAATGCGCCAGCAGCGTCGAGAAGCCGACCACTTCCACGTTCGGCAGGTGTTTGGTGACCTCGCGGGCCAGCTCGACCCGTTGTTCCAGCGGGAACAGCGGATTCTTCTTGGGGCTGGCGGCGACGGCGATGATCACGTGGTCGAACAGGCGCGAGGCGCGTTCGACCAGATCGCCATGGCCCTTGGTAATAGGGTCGAAGGTACCTGGGTACAACACTCGGTTCATCGCGTCGTCCTGGCGGGAATCCGTTGGGGAGTCGGATGGTATCGCAGCCGTCCCGGTCGGGAAAGTCGCCTGTTGGATAAGAAAGCACTATAGACGAGCGGAATTTTCGTCTTTTTCACGGGTTTCTCAACCGTTCGCCGAGGGATGTCGCCAGTTGCGCCGTCAGACCGTACACCGACAACTGCGGGTTGGCGCCGATGCTGGTGGGGAACAGCGAGCCGTCATGAATCGACAGATTGCTCAGTTGATGATGACGGCCGAGGCTGTCGGTGACGGCGGTTTTCGGGTCCTCGCCCATGGCGCAACCGCCCATGACGTGAGCGCTGCCCAGGCGGGTGCGATACAGCTCCAGACTCAGGCTGTCGATCAACGAGCGGGCCTCGGCCAGGCTGTTCACGTAGCGGGCATCGGCGTGCATCGGCATCACCGCTTTGGCGCCGCCGGCGAACTGGATCTCGGCCATGCTGTGGAAAGACCGGCGCAAACCCTCCCAGGTGTAAGGCGACACCTGATAGTCGAGCACCGGCGAGCCGTCACCGCGCAATTCGACGCTGCCGCCCTGGCTATCCGGGTGAAAACCGTCGCGCAGCAGGGCGAGCATCGCGTGGGTATGCGGCAGGTTCGCCATGTGTTGCGCGCTTTCCTGACCGAAACCACCGAGCAACGTGGCGGCCAGCGCCGGGTGCAGCGGCGGTACTTCGAGTTTGTAGGCCATCGGGCCGGTAGTGCCGTCCTTCCACTGGAAATGGTCCGAGTAGATCGACTGCGGCGCACCGTAGAACGGGTTGATGACCTCGTCGAAACGCCCGGCGGACATGTTCACCAGATGCAGAAAGGTGCGCTTGCCCAGCCGTTTGTGCGGATCCGGTGCATCCGAACGCATCAGCAGCGCCGGGCTGTTGATCCCGCCGCCGGCCAGCACGTAATGCCGCGCCTTGACGGTGATCGTACGTCCAGTCGGCTCGACGCAGCGTTCGTCCATCGCCACGCATTGCAGGCCGGTGACCTTGTCGCCGCTGATCAACAGCTTTTCGGCCCGGGCCAGATAGAGCATTTCACCGCCCTTTTCCAGGGTTGCCGGAATGGTCGTGACCATCATCGATTGCTTGGCGTTGGTCGGGCAGCCCATGCCGCAGTAGCCGAGGTTCCAGCAGCCGCGCACGTTGCGCGGGATCACGTGCCAGCTGTAGCCGAGCTGTTCGCAGCCTTTGCGGATCACGTCGTTGTTGGCGTTGGGCGGCACCATCCACGGGGCGACCCCGAGTCGTTGCTCCATTTTTTCGAACCACGGCGCCATGTCGGCGGGGCTGTGGCCTTTGACGTTGTGTTCTTTGGCCCAGTGTTCGAGGGTCGGCTCGGGCGTGCGAAAACTCGATGTCCAGTTGATCAGCGTGGTGCCGCCGACCGCGCGGCCCTGAAGGATGGTGATCGCGCCATCCTTGCTCATGCGGCCGATACCTTCCTGATAGAGGCTGCTGTAGGCCTGGTCTTCCAGCAGTTTGAAATCGCTGCTGGTCTTGAGCGGGCCTTCTTCGATCAGCAGCACTTTATAGCCGGCGGCGCTGAGGATTTCCGCGGTGGTGCCACCACCGGCGCCGCTGCCGATAATGGCGACGTCGGCTTCCAGGGTCAGGTCATCGGTGAGTTGCGCGCCGTTGTAGGTTTTCCAGCCACGGGCAAGGCCTTCGCGAAACGGGTCGGGTACGGGCATCGATCAGGTTCTCTTATTATTGTTTTGCGTGGGTCGCCAGGCTCAAACGGCGGGCGGGCCGGGGTAACCGCAATGGGCCCAGGATTCGGCGCGGGTGTACCAGGCCATCATCACCATTTGCAGCAATGAGCTGTGGCCCATGCGCAGCAGGCTCAGCGAGCTGTTTTCCCAGCGTTCTAGAAAGTGACGGATCGCCTCGGGGCTGGCGTTTTCCCAGCTGCCCCAGATTCCGGTCAATGGACCGCGCGTCACCGCCATGCCCAGCACATCGAACAGTTGCCGGGTGAGCTTGAGCATTTCCGGCGACAGGTGATCGAGGCTGTAATCCAGCGACTTCAGGGTGCCATCGACAGCGGCGGGCAGCTTTTCCACAGCAACGGCGCCATCCAGCATCACTGGAATCAGCGCGCGCAGAAACAGCAGATCGCCGCTGCGCAACGTGGCGAATCCGTTGGCCGATACGCTCGACGAACAGCCGCTGAGGCTGGCACCAAGGCCGGCAGTGGCGAGGAAGGCCGTGGCGCCCAGGCTGAATTTCAGCAGGCCACGGCGCGACAGGGCAGGTGTTTCGGTCAGGCTTGGGTGCATTGTTGTTATTACCCGGCGGTGACGTTAGCGAATGAACAGTTTCTGGATCAGTTTCTGAACCGATTTGCCGTAGGGCGGGTAGATCAGCCTCGCCGCGTTGAAGCGCTGTTTGACCAGCACACCTTTGGCCTTGCTGAACGTCAGGAAACCTTCGTGCCCGTGGTAATGGCCCATGCCTGACGGGCCGATGCCGCCGAACGGCATATCGTCCTGCGCCACGTGCAGCAGCGTGTCGTTGAGGCAGACGCCACCGGAATGGGTTTCGCTGAGTACGCGCTTCTGTTCGCGCTTGTCGTAGCCGAAGTAGTAAAGAGCCAGAGGACGTGGCCGCTGATTGATGTAAGCAAATGCCTGATCCAGATCCTGATACGGCACGATCGGCAGCAGCGGGCCGAAGATTTCGTCCTGCATCACCGTCATCTCGTCGCTGACATTCAGCAACAGGCTGTGTGGCATGCGCCGGCCCTGGCCCTGGTCGAACAGCGGAATCAGCAGCGCGCCCTTGCTGGTGGCGTCGCTGAGGTAGCTGTTGAGCCGCGCCAGTTGGCGCTCGTTGATGATGGCGGTGTAGTCCGGGTTGTCGGCAAGCGTCGGATAAAACCCGCGCACCGCCTGGCGATAGGCTTCGACGAAACCGCCGATGCGCGCTTCCGGCACCAGCACGTAGTCCGGGGCCACGCAGGTCTGGCCGGCGTTGAGGGTCTTGCCGAAAGCGATGCGTTCGGCGGCGTCCTTGAGCGGTACGTCGTGGGAAACGATGGCCGGGGATTTGCCGCCCAGTTCCAGGGTCACCGGTGTCAGGTTTTCTGCCGCTGCGCGCATCACATGCTTGCCGACGCTGGTGGAGCCGGTGAACAGCAGGTGGTCGAAGCGCATCTTGGAAAACGCCACGCCGACATCGGCCTCGCCGAGCACCACGCACACCAGATCTTCGGGGAAGATCCGCGCCAGCAGTTCCTTGAGCAGCAGGCCGGTGGCCGGGGTCGATTCGCTGAGTTTGAGCATCACCCGGTTGCCGGCCGCGAGCGCGCCGGTCAACGGGCCGATGGCCAGGAACAGCGGGTAGTTCCACGGCACGATGACGCCGACAACGCCCAGCGGCTGATACACGACTTTCGCCGATGCCGGCTGGAAAGCCACACCCACTTTGCGCCGCGAAGGTTTCATCCACTGGCTGATGTGCCGGCTGGCGTAGTGAATGCCGTGCAGGCTCGGCATCAGTTCGGCGAGCAGGGTTTCATCGGCGCTGCGGTGGCTGAAATCGGAGCTGATCGCGTCGATGAGGGCCTGCCGTTCGTTGCTCAGCAAATCGCGCAGGGCCTTGAGCCATTGCTGGCGCTGGGCTGCAGGTGGCATCGGGTTGGCGGCGTAGGCGGCACGCTGCGCGTTGAACAGCCGGTTGAGCTCTTCCAGCGGCTGTTGCAGCGTTTGCAGGTAGGCAATATCGGCAGTCATTGTCAGCTCCGGAGATGTTGTTTTGAGGAACTTTTTAGAGTCTATGCTCTAGAAAGTCAAATGGCTTCCTTGCGCATCCTGGTTTTATCCCGCTCCGGATAGGTCGTAAGATGCCCCCCAACGCACTCTGAATTAAAGCTCAAGCCATGGCCCCACGGATCAAAACCAGCGAGCGCATCGTGCAGAACAGCCTCGAGCTGTTCAATCAGCAGGGCGAGCGCAGCATCAGCACCAATCACATCGCCGCCCATATGGAGATTTCTCCGGGCAATCTGTACTACCACTTCCCCAACAAGCAGGCGATCATCGCCGTGCTGTTCAGTGAGTACGAAAGCCTGGTGGACAGCTTCCTGCGTCCGCCCCAGGGCCGTGCCGCGACGGTCGAAGACAAGCGTTTCTATCTCAAGGAACTGCTGTCGGCGATGTGGCGCTACCGTTTCCTGCACCGCGATCTCGAGCACCTGCTCGACAGCGATCCGGACCTGGCCGGGCGTTATCGGCGCTTCTCCCAGCGCTGCGTGATCCAGGGCGCGGCGATCTACGAAGGCTTCGTTGCCGCCGGGATCCTGAAGATGGACCGCGTGCAGATCGAATCCCTCACCCTCAACGCGTGGATCATCCTCACCTCTTGGGTGCGCTTCCTGTGCACGACCCGGGAGAATTCCAATCACCTCAGCGAGCAGGCCATCAAGCGTGGCGTGTATCAGGTGCTGGTGCTGGAAGCAGGGTTCGTCACCGAGCAGGCCCGCGATGAGGTCAACGCCTTGTTCGAAGAGTTCTACGTGCCGCTGGCCCAGGCCCTCGAAGAAAGACCGTAATTCCATTTCCTCACTGGAGTCGTTCGCTATGCCGATTGCGCAACTGATCAGCCCGACCGCACTGGATGCCCGCAAGGCGCAACCGGGGCTGGTGATTCTCGATTGCCGTTTTGCCCTCGAAGACCCGGATTACGGCCAGCGCAGCTACGCCGAGGGGCACATTGCCGGGGCACATTTCGCCGATCTTGAACGCGACCTCAGCGGCCCGGTGACCAAGGGTGTGACCGGTCGCCATCCGCTGCCGGAGCCGGCGGCGCTGATCGAACGCCTGCAAGCGTTCGGCATCAATAACGACAGCGACGTGGTTTTGTATGACGACGGCCCGGGCGCCTATGCCGCCCGGGCCTGGTGGTTGCTGGCGTGGTTGGGCAAGCGTGACGGCGTGTTCATTCTCGATGGCGGGCTCAAGGCCTGGCATGCGGCGGGGCTGCCGTTGAGTCTTGATCCACCGTCAGCGGCCCGGGGCAACTTCAGCGGCCGGCCGGACATGAGCCTGCTGCTCAGCGCCGAGCAATTGCAGCAGCGCCTCGGCCAGCCGGCCCTGACCCTGCTCGATGCCCGTGCCTTGCCACGCTTCAAGGGCGAAGTGGAGCCGATCGACCCGATCGCCGGGCACATTCCCGGCGCACAATGCGCGGCGTTCACCGACAACCTGGGCAGCGACGGGCGTTTCCTGCCGGCCGATCAGCTCAAGCAGCGTTTCGCCGCGAAACTCGGCGAGCGTTCCCCGAACGATCTGGTGGCTTACTGCGGCTCCGGGGTGACGGCGTGTCACAACCTGTTCGCCCTGTGCCTGGCGGGTTATCCGTTGGGTTCGCTGTATGCCGGATCGTGGAGCGAGTGGATCAACGATCCTGCGCGCGGTATCGCTACGGGCGAGTAATCGCTCAGCGATCCAGCCGCGCGCTGCGATAGGCCGCCGGCCCCACGCCGTAAACCTGTTTGAATTGCCGGCTCAGATGGCTCTGGTCGGCAAATCCCAGCTGCGTGGCGACCTCCACCGGCAGGCAGCCGCTCTGCAACAAGCCACGCGCGCAGGCGATCCGCTGCTGCATCAGCCAGCTGTGCGGCGGCATGCCGGTGGCGCGACGGAACACCCGGGCAAAGTGGAAGGGCGAGAGGTTCACGGCCGCCGCCAGTTCTTCCAGCGAGGGCGGCGCCGCCAGTTGCGCGTGCAGCAACTCCTTGGCCATCGCCACCGCGCGGTGCTCTTTGCCGGGATTGCCGTTGATCTGCACCGCTGCGTGACGCTGTAACAGCAACATCATCATTTCGCGCCACACCGTTTGCTGTTGCAGCGCGGTGGCGGGGCTTTCCAGCAAGCGATGCAACTGACAGAAACCGTTGACCAGGTCCGGATCGCGATACAGCGTCGCGCCGAAAGCCGGCATCGGTGCGGTCGGCAGTTCCAGCTCATTCAGCAGCGCGACGATCTGCCCTGTGTCGGGATAAAACGCCCGGTACAGCCAGCCGTCCTCCGTGCCTTTGTGGCCGTTATGCACTTCGTCCGGATTGATCAGCACCAGCGTGCCGCTGCCCGCCAGGTGTTCGGCGCCGCGATAACGGTAGCGCTGGGCGCCGGCCATGATCATGCCGATCACATAACCGTCGTGGACGTGCGGGGCGAAACGATGCTCGATGTAGCGCGCGGTCAACAGCTCGACCCCGGCCAGAGGCGCGGCCTGCCAGAAACGGATCGACTCGCCCTGATCGCTCATGACTTCACCCGCGCCCCGCGTCGGCCAGCCACTGCGGAATCCGTCGCTCCAGGTAATAACCCGGTTGGCGGAGCGTGCCGTCAACGAAACCGACGTGTCCGCCCTTGTTCTGCAATTCGAATTGCGTCGTGGCCGACAGCTCACTGGCCTGCGGCAGGCTGTGGGGAAATACGAACGGGTCGTCCGCCGCCTGAATGATCAGGGTCGGCGTGCGGATCTCACCGAGAAAATAGCGGCTCGATGCGCGGCGATAGTAATCCTCGGCATCGGCGAAACCGTGCAGCGGCGCGGTCACCCGGCCATCGAAATCCCAGAAGGTGCGCATGTTTTCCAGCGAGCCGAGGGCGGCCAGTGCGGCGAGACCGTCCTCGCGGCCGTCGTGCTGGAATTGGCGCTGCTTGTTCTTGATGTAGGCGACCATCTCGCGCATGAAGTGCGCCTGATAGACCTTCGAGAAACCCTGGCCAATACGATCGGCACATTGATCGAGGCGAAACGGCACCGACACCGCCACTGCACCGAGCACGCCGCTGGCGCTGCCGGTTTCCCCCAGATGCTTGAGCAGCACATTACCGCCCAGGGAATAGCCGACCGCATACAGCGGCGCCAGTGGCCGCTTGGCTTTCAGGTGGCGGATGGTTTCGGCGAGGTCTTCGCTGGCGCCGGAATGGTAGCTGCGTGGCAACAGGTTCGGTTCGCCCGAGCAGCCGCGCCAGTTCAGCGCAACACTGGCCCAGCCCTGCGCGGCGAGCGCTGCCTGGATCCCGGCCACGTAAGGTGAATTGGAAGAACCGGTCAGCCCGTGCAGTACCAACACCAATGGCGCCTCGGCGCTGTGCGGGCCGTACCAGTCGAGGTCGAGGAAGTCGCCGTCGTCCAGCCACAGTCGTTCGCGCTGGCGATCAAGGTGCACGGTTTTGCGCCACAACGGCCCCCACAAGGTTTGCAGGTGCGGATTGCCGAGGCCGAAGGCGGGGATGAACGGTTTAGACGAAGGGGACACGATTGCTCTCGATGCAGCGCAGCGAGCCTCGGCTGAGACTCGCCGCTTTTTCAGGCCGGTCGGTTAACCGGCGATCACTGCCATACGTTGCCACAACGCGTAGTACACCCGCCCGGATTTCTGCTCGCGGTGCAGGCGCCAGTTGCCTGGCAGGCCGAGGGTCGATGGCGCGGTTTCGCTTTCAGTGTAGATCCACGAATCATCGGCCAGCCATTGGCGCTCTTCCAGCAGCGTGCACACGGCGGGCAGCAGGTTCTGGTTGAACGGCGGGTCGAGGAACACCAGGTCGAACGCGGTCGCGGTCTGGGTTTCCAGATAGCGCAGCGCGTCGGCGGTTTGCACGTGGCCGTTGGTGCAGCGCAGGGTGCCGAGGTGTTCTTTCAGGCTGGAGACCGCGACATGGCTGGCATCCAGCGCCTGACCCATTGCCGCGCCACGGGACAGCGCTTCCAGAAACAGTGCGCCGCTGCCGGCGAACGGATCGAGCACCTTGGCCCCGGCGACGTATGGCGCGAGCCAGTTGAACAGGGTTTCGCGCACCCGGTCTGGCGTCGGGCGCAGACCCGGCGCATCAGGAAAGCTCAGCTTTCGGCTGCGCCATTCGCCGCCGATGATGCGCAACTGGTTCACACCGTTGTGCAGTTTTTGTACAGGTTTCTTTGGACTGGCCATTAATGCTCCGGAACCCCGAGCGGCTGCTCGGCAGGTTTATCAGATGGGGCCGGTAACGGCTTTTGCGGCACGGTCGGGCCAGCGCTGACGATGACCAGTTTGTCCGTGCTCAAGTGTTTGTTCAGGACGTCGCGAACCTGCTCGACTGTCAGGCTCTGGGACTGACGCATGAAGTCATCGAGATAGCTCAGCGGCAGGTTGTAGAAACCCATGGCACCGAGCTGACCGACGATATCGGCGTTGCTCGCGGTGGACAGCGGGAAGCTGCCGGCCAGTTCGCGCTTGGCGTCGTCGAGTTCTTTCTGGGTCGGGCCGGTCTTGAGGTAGTCGGCGAGCACGTCCTGCACCAGTTTCAGGGTGCCTTCGCTCATTTCCGCGCGGGTCTGCAGGTTGATCATGAACGGGCCACGAGCCTGCATCGGGCTGAACGCCGAATACACGCCGTAGGTCAGGCCGCGCTTCTCGCGAACTTCGCTCATCAACCGGGTGCCGAAACCGCCACCGCCGAGGATCTGGTTGCCCATCGATAGCGCGGCGTAGTCCGGGTCGTCACGGTCGATGCCCAGTTGCGCGATCATCAGGTTGGTCTGCTTGGACGGGAACTCGATGTGACCGACGCTGGCCTTCGGTTCCTGCGGCTGGGCGATCTTCGCCAGCGCCGGGCCTTTTGGCAGCGCAGCGGACACCTGATTGGCAATCGCCTCGGCTTCGCTGCGGGACAGGTCGCCCACCAGCGCAATCACCACGTTGCCGGCCGCATAGGCCTTGGCGTGGAACTCACGCAGTTGCGCCAGCGTGATCTTCGGCACGCTTTGCGCGTTGCCGTCGCTGGAATGGGCGTACGGGTGATCGCCGTACAGGCGCTTCATCAGCTCCAGACTGGCGAGTTTGCCGGGGTTCTGTTTCTGATACTCGAAACCGGCGAGCATCTGGTTCTTGATGCGCGCGAAGGAGTCGGCCGGGAAGGTCGGTTTGCCCACCACTTCCGAGAACAGTTTCAGCGCCGGCTCGCGTTTGTCGGCGGCGCTCAGGCTGCGCAGCGACGCGATGGCCATGTCTTTATAGGCGCCGTTGCCGAAATCCGCACCCAGGCCTTCGAAACCTTGAGCGATGGCGCCGACATCCTTGCCCGCCACACCTTCGTTGAGCATGGCGTTGGTCAGCAGGGCCAGACCCGGCGCGTTGCCGTCCTGGCTGCTGCCGGCGGAGAAGATCAGGCGCATGTCGAACATCGGCAGTTCGCGGGCTTCGACGAACAGCACCTTGGCGCCTTCGGCGGTGTTCCAGGTCTGCACGTCGAGCTTGCGACTGGCCGGGGCCTTGCCGTCGAGTTCGGCCAGCGATTGCAGCTTCTGGCTGGACTTGGCGTTATCCAGCGCTTCGCTGGCCTTGGTGTTGTCGCTCGGCACCAGATAGAACGCGGCGGAGCCGATGATGGCCACGGCGATCAGGCCGAGCAGCAGACGTGGGGTTTTGCGCTCACTCATGAGTCGTCTCCAGTGGCAGGACGTGGGCGACGCTGAGACGTTCGCGGGTGAAATACAGCTTGGCGGCGTTCTGGATGTCTTGCGGAGTAACGCTTTCCAGATCCGCCAGTTCGGTGTCCATCAGTTTCCACGACAGACCGACGGTCTCCAGCTGGCCGATGGCAGTGGCCTGGCTGGTGATCGAGTCGCGCTCGAAGACCAGACCGGCGATGACCTGCGCACGCACGCGTTCCAGCTCTTCGGCGGACGGTGCGGTGGTTTTCAGCTGTTCCAGCAGTTTCCACAGGCCGGCTTCCGCCTGGGCCATGGTTTTTTTCTTCTGGGTGTTCGGTGTGGCCGACAGGGTGAACAGGCTGTCGCCGCGGGTGTAGGCGTCGTAGCTCGACGAGCCGCCGGATACCAGCTCTTCACCGCGCTCCAGTTGGGTCGGGATGCGACCGCTGTAGCCGCCGTCCAGCAATGCCGAAATCAGGCGCAAGGCGTTGACCGAACGTTTGTCTTCGGCGGTGGCGATACTCGGGACGTTGAAGCCGAGCATCAGGCTCGGCAGTTGGGTCTGCACGTGCAGGGTGATCTGGCGTTCACCCGGTTCGGCCAGTTCCAGCGGCTTTTTCGCCGGCGGCACGTCGCGTTTCGGGATCGGCCCGAAGTAGCGCTGGGCGAGGGTCTTCACCTCGTCCGGAGTCACGTCGCCGACCACCACCAGCGTGGCGTTGTTCGGCACGTACCAGGACTGGTACCAGTGACGCAGCTCTTCGACTTTCATCCGCTCCAGGTCAGCCATCCAGCCGATGGTCGGCGTGTGATAACCGCTGGCCGGATAGGCCATGGCCTTGTAGCGCTCGAAGGCCTTGGCCATCGGCTTGTCATCGGTGCGCAGGCGGCGCTCTTCCTTGATGACTTCGATTTCCTTGGCGAACTCGTCAGCCGGCAGGCGCAGGTTGGCCATGCGGTCGGCTTCCAGTTCGAAGGCCACGCCCAGACGGTCGCGGGCCAGCACCTGGTAATAAGCAGTGAAGTCGTCGCTGGTGAACGCGTTCTCTTCGGCGCCGAGGTCGCGCAGGATCAGCGAGGCTTCGCCGGGACCGACTTTCTCGCTGCCCTTGAACATCATGTGCTCGAGGGCGTGGGACAGACCGGTCTGGCCCGGGGTTTCGTAGCTGGAACCGACCTTGTACCAGACCTGCGACACCACCACCGGCGCGCGATGGTCTTCGCGCACGACGACCTTCAAGCCGTTGTCGAGGGTGAATTCGTGGGTCGGTTGCGGGTCGGCCGCCAGGGCCGAAAGGGGCAGGCAGACTGTGCTGAGCAGCAGGCCTGCGGCGCGGCGGGCTAGAGCATTCATTCGTTTTTAAACCTGTTGGGCTGCCCGCTTGGTCTTAGCGTCGGCGGGCGAGAGGGTGCTAGGATACTGATCCGTTTTACTGGCGGCCACGCCTATCAGGCCACTGATCGGTCTATAGGTTGTACGGGTTACCGGCAGAAGCTTTGAGTTTCTCAGCTAAACTCTGCGTTTTCGCCGACGATGCCGTTCCAGTCCTTCGTATTTAATGACCTTTGAGGTGCTTTTGGCGCCTCGACAAAATGTTGCGCGTGAACAAGCTGGGTGAAACACAGTCTGTTCTGCATCGAATATTTATTTGCCGGGGCGCCCCTGTGGCGCGTCGCTACCGTGAGATAGCCGTCCTCCATGTTTGGTTCCAACGACGACAAGAAGACCCCAGCTGCGGCTGGCGAGAAGAAAAGCCTGTTCGGATGGCTGCGCAAGAAACCGCAGGAACCCGTCGTCGAACAGCCGACTGCCATTCCTGAGCCGGCCCCCGCGCCCGCTCCGGTAATAGAAGAAGCGCCGGCACCGGTTGTGCTGCCGATCGCCGAGCCGGTGCTGCAACCAGTGGTCGAGGCCGAGCCTGAAGCGCCGGCTGCCGCTGAGTTGCCGCTGACCCCGGCCAGCGAGCCGTGGCTGACCTTGCCAGTGGCGGAAGAGCCGGTGGCGCTGGTTGAAGAGGCTGCGCCGCACGTTACGCCGCTGATTCCTGCGCCGGTTGCGTTCGCCCCCGAGCCTGTTCAGGCGCCGGTGGTGGAAGCTGCTCCGGTCATTCCAGAACCTGTGGTTGCTCCGGTTGCCCCGATTGTCGAAGCGCCCGAGCCTGCACCTGCACCTGCACCTGCACCTGCACCTGCACCTGCACCGGTCGCCGTAGCGCCAGTCGCGCCAGTCGCTCCTGTGGAAATCCAGGTTGAAACCCCGGTCGAGGCCCCGCGCACCGAAGAAACCAAGGCCGGCTTCTTTGCCCGTCTCAAGCAAGGCCTGTCCAAGACCAGTGCCAGCATCGGCGAGGGCATGGCCAGCCTGTTCCTCGGCAAGAAAGCCATCGATGACGATCTGCTCGACGACCTCGAAACCCGCCTGCTGACGGCCGACGTCGGCGTCGAGGCGACTTCGGTGATCATCCAGCGTCTGACCCAGAAGGTCGCACGTAAAGAGCTGGCCGATTCCGACGCCCTGTACAAATCCCTGCAGGCCGAGCTGGCCGCAATGCTCAAACCGGTCGAGCAGCCGCTGAAGATCGCTTCCCAGAACAAGCCGTTCGTGATTCTGGTGGTCGGCGTCAACGGCGCCGGCAAGACCACCACCATCGGCAAACTGGCGAAAAAACTGCAGCTGGAAGGCAAGAAAGTCATGCTCGCTGCCGGTGACACCTTCCGTGCCGCGGCTGTCGAGCAGTTGCAGGTCTGGGGCGAGCGCAACAAGATTCCGGTGATTGCCCAGCACACGGGCGCGGACTCGGCTTCAGTGATCTTCGACGCCGTGCAGGCCGCCAAGGCCCGTGGCATCGACGTGCTGATCGCCGACACCGCCGGTCGTCTGCACACCAAAGACAACCTGATGGAAGAGCTGAAGAAGGTTCGCCGGGTGATCGGCAAGCTCGACGCCGATGCGCCGCACGAAGTGCTGCTGGTACTCGACGCCGGCACCGGCCAGAACGCCATCAACCAGGCCAAGCAATTCAACCAGACCGTCGAACTGACCGGCCTGGCGCTGACCAAGCTCGACGGCACCGCCAAGGGCGGGGTGATTTTCGCCCTGGCCAAGCAGTTCGGCCTGCCGATCCGCTACATCGGCGTCGGTGAAGGCATCGACGATCTGCGTACCTTTGAAGCCGAACCCTTTGTCCAGGCACTGTTTGCCGAGCGGGAGCGTTCATGATTCGTTTCGAACAGGTCGGTAAGCGCTACCCGAACGGTCACGTCGGCTTGCATGAGCTGAGCTTTCGAGTCCGTCGCGGCGAGTTCCTGTTTGTCACCGGCCACTCCGGTGCCGGTAAATCCACGTTGTTGCGCCTGTTGCTGGCGATGGAGCGTCCGACCAGCGGCAAACTGCTGCTGGCCGGGCAGGACCTGAGCACCATCAGCAATGCGCAGATTCCGTTCCTGCGTCGGCAGATCGGGGTGGTGTTCCAGAACCATCAACTGTTGTTCGATCGCACGGTGTTCAACAACGTCGCGCTGCCGTTGCAGATTCTCGGGCTGTCCAAGGTCGAGATCGCCAAGCGCGTCGACTCGGCGCTGGAGCGCGTGGCGCTGTCGGACAAGGCCGAGCTGTATCCGGGCGACCTGTCCACCGGTCAGCAACAGCGCGTCGGCATTGCCCGGGCCATCGTTCACCGTCCGGCCCTGCTGCTGGCGGACGAACCGACCGGTAACCTCGACCCGCGTCTGGCGGCCGAGATCATGGGCGTGTTCGAAGACATCAACCGTCTGGGCACCAGCGTGCTGATCGCCAGTCACGACCTGGCGCTGATCGCGCGTATGCGCCATCGCATGCTGACCCTGCAACGTGGCCGATTGATCGGCGACGGGGAGGCCGGCGTATGAGTGCAACACGCAGTCCGAAGGTTTCCGAGCGCGTGGCCCCGAAGGCCGCCGATCCGCAACCGCCAAAGAAGAAAAAGCACGACGATGACGACGGCCCGGATTTCGCCACGTTGTTCCGTGCCTGGATCGAAAGCCATCGCGCCAGCTGGATCGACAGCCTGCGCCGTCTCGGCAAGCAGCCGATCGGCAGCTTCTTCACCTGCATGGTGATGGCAGTTGCGCTGAGTCTGCCGATGGGCCTTTCGTTGTTGCTGAACAATGTCGAGCGCCTGGGCGGCTCGTGGCAGCGCGCGGCGCAGATCTCGCTGTACCTGGAGCTCGAGGCCAGTCCGGCTCAGGGCGAAGCGTTACGTGATCAGATCAAGGGCATGCCGGGCGTAGCTGATGCTGAATATGTCGGCCGCGACCAGGCGCTGGAAGAGTTCCAGCAGCAGTCCGGCTTGGGCGAAGCCCTGCGCGAGCTACCGGAAAACCCGCTGCCGGGCGTGGTACTGGTGACGCCGAACGAGGTCGACAAGTCGACCCTGGAAGCATTAAGACAAAAACTTTCCGAGCTGCCCAAGGTACAACAGGCGCAACTTGATCTAGTCTGGGTCGAGCGTCTGGCCGCCATCCTCAAGCTCGGTGACCGTTTTGTGTTCGGTCTGACGGTGTTGCTGGTTTCTGCATTACTTTTGGTGATAGGCAATACCATTCGTCTTCATATTGAAAACCGCCGCACCGAGATAGAAGTGATTAAACTCGTCGGCGGCACCGACAGCTATGTGCGTCGTCCCTTTCTTTACATGGGCGCGCTGTATGGCTTCGGTGCGGGTCTGCTGTCCTGGGGTGTTTTGGCGTTCGGCCTGAATTGGCTGAACGACGCGGTGGTCGGGCTGGCCGGCTTGTACGGCAGTGATTTCGCACTGGCCGGCGTGCCAGTTGCCGATGGTCTGTCGCTCTTGCTTGGCGCGGTGCTGTTGGGTTATATCGGTGCATGGATTGCCGTCGCACGTCATCTCAGGGAGCTGGCGCCGAAGTAGAATCTTTTTTGCGCGTGATTGACCTTTCAGTGGTTAAGGAAACTTTCATTTGAGTTTCCGGTCAATTTTTCGCAATGCTGAAAAGCATGAGTATGTAAGTCGGAGGTTTTTCCGTATGTCCAATTCTTTGCAACCTGCGTATGCATTGGTTCCAGGCGCAAACCTGGAAGCCTACGTGCACACCGTCAACAGCATTCCATTGCTGACGCCGGAGCAGGAGCGTGAACTGGCCGAGAGTCTCTACTATGAGCAGGATCTGGGGGCGGCTCGGCAGATGGTGCTCGCCCACCTGCGGTTTGTTGTACACATCGCCCGTAGCTATTCCGGCTACGGTCTGGCTCAGGCTGACCTGATCCAGGAAGGTAACGTCGGCCTGATGAAGGCCGTGAAGCGTTTCAACCCGGAAATGGGCGTGCGTCTGGTGTCCTTTGCGGTGCACTGGATCAAGGCCGAGATTCACGAGTTCATCCTGCGCAACTGGCGGATCGTGAAGGTCGCGACCACCAAGGCCCAGCGCAAGCTGTTCTTCAACCTGCGCAGCCAGAAGAAACGTCTTGCCTGGCTGAACAACGAGGAAGTCCACCGTGTGGCGGAAAGCCTCGGCGTCGAGCCGCGTGAAGTGCGTGAGATGGAAAGTCGCCTGACCGGCCATGACATGGCCTTCGACCCGGCTGCGGAAGCAGACGACGACAGCGCTTTCCAGTCGCCGGCCAACTACCTGGAAGACCACCGGTACGACCCGGCCCGTCAACTGGAAGATGCCGACTGGAGTGACAACTCCAATCACAACCTGCACGAAGCGCTGGAAGTGCTGGACGAACGCAGTCGCGACATCCTCTACCAGCGCTGGCTGGCAGAAGAGAAAGCGACGCTGCACGACCTGGCGCAGAAGTACAACGTGTCGGCCGAGCGGATCCGTCAGCTCGAGAAGAGCGCGATGAACAAGCTCAAGTTGTCGATTGCCGCATAACCGGCAGTCCGGCAATAAAAAACGCCCCGATCAGTGATGATCGGGGCGTTTTTGTTTGCCTGTCAGAAAGTCATTGGGCCCAGGGCGCGCGGCGCGAATCATTGAGTGTCAACAAATAGCTGTCGCCACCCAGCTGGCTCATTTGCTGGCGAATCCAGCCGGCCCGACGCGACACATAAGCGGTCGGATGACTGGCGCTCCAGACCCGCGGATTCGGCAGCACAGCCGCCAGATAGCTCGCCTGTTGCCGGGACAGCGACCTGGCGCCTACGCCAAAGTGATGCCTTGCCGCCGCTTCGGCACCAAACACGCCGTCATCCCACTCGACGCTGTTCAGGTACACCTCAAGAATCCGCTGCTTCGGCCAGAACACTTCGATCAGTGCAGTAAACCACGCCTCGAGGCCCTTGCGCAGATAACTGCGACCGGACCACAAGAACAGGTTCTTCGACACTTGCTGGCTCAAGGTGCTGGCGCCGCGAATCGAACCGCCGAGTTCGTTGTGGGCCAGTGCGGCCTTGATCGCACTCAGGTCAAAACCCCAGTGCTCGGGGAATTTCTGGTCTTCGCCGGCAATCACCGCGACCTTCAGGTCATCGGAGATCTCGTCCCACGGTTTCCAGGTGCGTTGCAGATCGATCGGCTCGCCGTCGACCCAGGATTCGATCTTGCGCTCGACCATCAGCGCCGTGAACGGTGGCGGCACAAAGCGAAACACCAACACCAGCAATACGCTGCCGCCCGCGAACCAGAGCAGGGCCTTCGTGAAACGACGGAGAAATAAACGCAGCATAGAGATGGCTTGGCCGAACCGGTTGAGCGGGCCATTATACAGACCCTGCCGATCGAGTCTGACTGGAGTTCTACATGCTGCGTAGCTTTCTGATGCTGGCCGCCTTCTTTGGTTTTACCGGCGTCGGCCTCGGCGCATTCGCCGCCCATGGCCTGAAAAACCGCCTGACCCCGGAGTATCTGGCGATCTTCCACACCGGCGTCACCTATCAACTGATGCACGCGCTGGCGCTGTTCGGCGTGGCGCTGCTGGCGACGCAGCTTCAGGGGCGTCTGGTCGCCTGGGCCGGCATCTCGTTCACCGTCGGTATTCTGCTGTTCTCCGGCAGTCTGTACCTGCTGACCACCCTCGGCATCAGCAAGCTCGGCATCATCACCCCGTTCGGCGGCCTGGCGTTCCTGATCGGCTGGCTATGCCTCGGACTCGCCGCCTGGCGCCTGCACCCAACCGCTTGACGCTTGGTGCTGACCTTTAGGTCATGATCGGGCTAGAATGCCACCCCCTAAAAAGTGATGGCGGCGTTGCGCATGCGCATTCAGTTGAACGGTGAATCCTTTGAACTGCCCGACGGTGAAACCGTTGCGGCCCTGCTGACGCGTCTGGATCTGACCGGACGCCGCGTCGCGGTCGAACTCAATCTGGATATCGTCCCGCGCAGCCAGCATGCCGACACCACTTTGAACGACGGCGACAATGTCGAAGTCGTGCACGCGATCGGCGGCGGCTGATCGCCAAGCCTGCATGGGCCGAGAATTCTGCAAGACCCTCACCCCAACAGAGGATTCCCCATGAGCATCGTTCGTAGCGACAAGCCTTTCGTTCTGGCCGGTCGTACTTACCAGTCGCGTTTGCTGGTCGGTACCGGCAAGTACCGTGACATGGAAGAAACCCGCCTGGCCATCGAAGCCTCGGGTGCCGAGATCGTCACCTTCGCCGTGCGCCGCACCAATCTGGGCCAGATCGAAGGCGAGCCGAACCTGCTCGAAGTGCTGTCGCCGGATCGCTACACCTTCCTGCCGAACACCGCCGGTTGCTACGACGCGGTCGAAGCCGTGCGCACCTGCCGCCTGGCCCGTGAGCTGCTCGACGGCCACAATCTGGTGAAGCTGGAAGTGCTGGCCGACCAGAAAACCCTGTTCCCCAACGTGATCGAAACCCTCAAGGCCGCCGAAGTGCTGGTCAAGGAAGGCTTCGACGTGATGGTTTACACCAGTGATGACCCGATCATCGCCCGGCAACTGGCGGAAATCGGCTGCATCGCGGTCATGCCGCTGGCCGGTCTGATCGGTTCGGGCCTGGGGATCTGCAATCCGTACAACCTGCAGATCATCCTCGAAGAAGCCAAGATCCCGGTGCTGGTGGATGCCGGTGTCGGCACCGCTTCCGACGCGACCATCTCGATGGAACTGGGCTGTGACGCCGTGCTGATGAACTCGGCCATCGCCCACGCCCAGCAGCCGATCATGATGGCCGAAGCCATGAAACACGCGATCGTCGCGGGCCGCCTGGCCTACCTCGCCGGCCGCATGCCGAAAAAACTCTATGCCAGCGCCTCTTCGCCGCTGGATGGTCTGATCAAGTAAGAGCTATTGATGACTGAATCGAACGACACGCCAATCCAGACGGAAGAAGGCGACGAGCGCCAACACCGCCGCATCAAGAGTTTCGTGATGCGCGCCGGGCGCATGACCGAAGGCCAGCAGCGCGGCCTGGATCAGGGCGCGCCGAAGTTCGTCCTGCCGCTGGCCGATGCGCCGGTGGATTACGACCAGGTGTTCGGCCGTTCCGCGCCGCGTTCGCTGGAGATCGGTTTCGGCATGGGCCACTCGCTGCTGGAAATGGCCGCCGCTGCGCCGGAACAGGATTTCATCGGTGTCGAGGTTCACCGTCCGGGTGTCGGCGCGCTGCTCAACGGCGTGCTGACTCAGGGCCTGACCAACCTGCGGGTCTACGATTGCGACGCGATCGAAGTGCTCAACCGCTGCATCGCCGACAACAGCCTCGATCGCCTGATGTTGTTCTTCCCGGATCCGTGGCACAAGAGCCGCCACCACAAGCGCCGCATCGTTCAGGCGTCCTTCGCTGAACTGGTGCGCAGCAAGCTGAAAGTCGGCGGCATTCTGCACATGGCCACCGACTGGGAGCCGTACGCCGAATACATGCTGGAAGTGATGAACGTCGCCCCGGGCTATCGCAACCTCGCCGAAGACGGCAAGTGCGTACCACGCCCGGCCGAACGCCCGATCACTAAGTTCGAACGCCGCGGCGAACGTCTTGGGCATGGCGTGTGGGATCTGAAATTCGAAAAGCTCGCTTAAACGTTACGCAATAAAAAACTGTGGGAGCCAATGGCTCCCACAGTTGTTTTGGGTAGTAGCTGAAAATCAGCGGCGGTCGGCGACCACGCCAATCAACACCAGCACCACCAACAACACTGGCGCCAGGCTGTAGTTGTTGAACTGGCTCAGCCCCTTCACTACCCACGGCGTCGCGTAGATCAGTGCTGCGCCGCTGCCGATCAGGCACAGCAGGGCCATCAGCGGCACGCGCAGAGCGCCGGCGATGCTGCCCAGGCGTTGCTCGACCCAGCCTTTGAAGTCAGCGCCGAACAGCACCAGCAGGCAGCCCACCAAGGCCAAAGCGATTTCCGAAAGGTTGCTGCGGCTCCAGCGGGACACGGTGGCGAGCAGGTCGAGTATCAAATCCATGCGGTTTCCTTAAGAGCGGTCAGCTCAGAAATTTCTGCAGCAAGTCGTTGAGGAACAGTTGTCCGCGCTCGGTGGCCGCCAGACGTGACGGTTCGACCTGCAACAGACCGCTTTGTTCGGCCTCGCGCCGGTGTTCGTCGAGGCTCTCCAGCGGCAGGCCGGTGCGCTCCGGGTACAGGCGCGATTCGACGCCAGCGGTCAGGCGCAGGGCGTTCATCAGGAACTCGAACGGCATCTCGTCGTTGGTCAGGGCTTTCTCGCCGGCCTGGAAGCTTTTGGCCGGGTTGAGGTAGTCCTTCGGCAGGCGCGTCTTCCAGGTGCGCACGATGCGCCCGTCCGGATGGCTGAGCTTGCCGTGGGCGCCGGCGCCGATGCCGATGAAGTCGCCGAAGCTCCAGTAATTCAGGTTGTGCCGCGCCGGGCGACCCGGTTGCGCGTAGGCCGAAACTTCGTACTGCGCGTAACCGTGCTCGGCCAGCAGCGCCTGTCCGGCCTCTTGAATGTCCCACAGCGTGTCGTCTTCCGGCAGCACCGGCGGCTGGTTCCAGAACACGGTGTTCGGCTCCAGTGTCAGCTGATACCAGGAAATGTGCGTCGGCTTCAGCTCGATCGCCTGGCGCAGATCGCTCAGGGCATCTTCAAGCGACTGGTCCGGCAAGCCGTGCATCAAGTCGAGGTTGAAGTTATCGAACCCGGCCTGACGCGCCATGCCTGCCGCCCGCACGGCTTCGTCGCCGTTGTGGATTCGGCCCAGAGCCTTGAGCTTTTCCTGCTGGAAGCTCTGGATGCCGATCGACAGGCGATTGATCCCCAGTTTGCGGTAGGCGACGAACTTCTCCTGTTCGAAGGTTCCGGGGTTGGCCTCCAGGGTGATTTCGATGTCGTCGGCAAATGGAATGCGCTGTTTCACACCTTCCAGCAAGCGGCCCAGCGCTTCGGCGCTGAACAGGCTCGGCGTGCCGCCGCCAAAGAAGATCGAACTCAACTCGCGGCCATAGACTGCGTGCAGATCCTGATCGAGGTCGGCCAGCATCGCGTCGACGTATTCCTGCTCCGGCAGCACCGGGCTGGCGGTGTGGGAGTTGAAGTCGCAATAGGGGCATTTGCGCACACACCACGGGATGTGGATGTACAGCGCCAGGGGCGGCAGCGTCGGTAACGGTGCCCGAGGCGAGGAGGCGGCGCCGCCGATAATCAGCGACGACGCGCAGGAGCTATCGGTCATTTCAAGCCCAGACGCTGGCGCAGCAGATCCATTGCACGGGCGCGGTGGCTGATCTGGTTCTTGTCGCTCGGGCTCAGCTCGGCGCTGGACACGTTACGCTCCGGTACCCAGAACAGCGGGTCGTAGCCGAAACCGTGCTCACCGCTGGCGGCGGTCAGGATGCGCCCGTGCCACAGACCTTCGCAGAGGATCGGCAGCGGATCGTCGGCATGACGCACCAGCGCCAGCACGCAGACGAACTGCGCGCCACGCTCGGCTTCCGGCACGTCCTTCAAGGCGTCGAGCAGTTTGGCGTTGTTCGCCGCGTCACCCTTGCCGTCGGCGTAGCGCGCCGAGTAGATGCCCGGCGCACCGCCGAGGAAATCGACCGCCAGGCCCGAATCGTCGGCCAGCGCCGGCAGCCCGGAGATGCGAGCGGCATTGCGCGCCTTGAGGATCGCGTTCTCGACGAACGACAGGCCGGTTTCTTTCGGCTCCACACTGCTGAATTCGCCGATCGAGCGCAGTTGCACCGAATCGCCGAGCATGGCCTGGAGTTCCTTGAGTTTGCCGGCGTTATGGCTGGCCAGTACGAGTTGCTTGAGATTGATCATTGGCCAGGGAAAAGCTCTTGGTTGAAATTGAGGGTGTTGATCTTGTCGCCGGTCTGCACCTTGATTTCAAAGGTGCGGGTTTCCTGCTGCTCCACCGGGTATTGGGCGATGTAGTAGATCGCGCCTTGTTCGGTGATCTGGCGGAAGGTCAGCGGCACGCTCTGGCTGGTCAGGTCTTTGACGGTGCCGGTGACCTGGGCGATCAGCGGTTTGCCGTCCTTGATTACCGAGACATTGATCACGCCCTGGTTCTTGCTGCGGATCAGCTCGGCTGCCTTGGCGATGTCCGGCGTCAGGAAGGTCGAGTTGAAGGTGTTGTAATGCACGGTGACATCACCGAACACTTCCTTGCGTTCGCCCTTGATGGCATCGGCGGCCACGGCCGACAGGCTCAGGAAGGCGGCCAATAGCGCGGTAATCAAGCGTCCCATGTTCGTTCTCCTCGCAATGTCGTGGTTCAGACCGCGATTCTGTGATCCGCAAGCCCCGGGCTGCTGACGCGGTAGATACCGATCTCACCTAACAGATTAGGCCATAGCTTACTGGCCCACCCGTGGCGGTGCTGTTGATCCACGGCAAGCCGATCAATGACCTTTGCCTCACGTTCGCGACAAAGTTCTTCAAAGTCTTCGAAGGTGCAGAAGTGGATGTTCGGCGTGTTGTACCAGGTGTACGGCAGAAATTCCGACACCGGCATCCGGCCTTTGCTCGCCAGGTACCAGCGGCAGCGCCAGTGACCGAAGTTGGGGAAGGTGATGATGCACTGGCGACCGACCCGCAGCATTTCGTCGAGGATCTTGTCCGGGTAATGCACGGCTTGCAGGGCCTGGGTCATCACCACGATGTCGAAGCTGTTGCTGGCGAAGTTGCCCAGGCCCTTGTCCAGGTCCTGCTCGATGACGTTGATGCCCTTGGCCACGCACTCGGCGATGTTGTCCGGGTCGTTTTCCAGGCCATAGCCGGTGACCTGCTTGTGGTCGCGCAGCCAGGTCAGCAACTCGCCGTCACCACAACCGAGGTCGAGCACGCGGCTGCCGGCGGGGATCCATTCCTGGATGATTTCCAGATCAGCTCTCATGGCTTTCTCACAACGTAATGCGGTTCATGTAATTGCCGAATGCCTGCAAATAACGCGGGATCGGAATCAGGAAGGCGTCGTGGCCTTGCGGCGCGTCGATTTCCAGATAGCTGACGTCTTTGCGCGCCGCCATCAGCGCGTCCACCAATTCCCGCGAGCGGGCCGGGGAGAAACGCCAGTCGGTGGTAAACGACATCACGCAGAACTTGGCTTTCGCACCTTCGAAGGTTTTCGCCAGGTTATCGTTGAAGTTCGCTGCCGGATCGAAGTAGTCCAGCGCCTTGGTCATCAACAGATAAGTGTTGGCATCGAAGCGCCCGGAGAACTCTTCGCCCTGATAACGCAGGTAGCTTTCGACCTGGAACTCGACGCTGTGGAAGTCATAGTTGAGCTTTTCGCTCTTCAGGCCACGGCCGAATTTCTCGCCCATGGAGTCGTCGGACAGGTAGGTGATGTGCCCGACCATCCGCGCCAGCATCAGGCCGCGTTTGGGGATCACGCCCTGTTCCTGGAACGAGCCGCCGTGGAATTCCGGGTCGGTGAGGATCGCCTGGCGCGCCACTTCGTTGAAGGCGATGTTCTGCGCCGACAGCTTGGGGGCCGAGGCGATGGCCAGGCAGTGGCGAACGCGATCCGGATACGTGATGGTCCATTGCAGCGCCTGCATGCCGCCCAGGCTGCCGCCGATCACCGCGGCCCACTGGCCGATGCCGAGCAGGTCGGCCAGACGTGCCTGGCTGTGCACCCAGTCTTCCACGGTCAGCACCGGGAAGTCGGCGCCGAACGGCTTGCCGGTTTCCGGGTTGAGGCTGCTCGGGCCGGTGGAGCCGTTGCAACCGCCGAGGTTGTTCAGGCTGACCACGAAGAACTTGTTGGTGTCGATCGGTTTGCCGGGGCCGATGCAGCTGTCCCACCAACCGGGCTTGCGGTCGTCGACGCTGTGATAACCCGCAGCGTGGTGGTGGCCGGACAAGGCGTGGCAGATCAGCACGGCGTTGCTCGCTTGCGCGTTCAGCGTGCCGTAGGTTTCGTAGATCAGGTCATAATCGGCCAGCGAACGGCCGCAGGCCAGGGCCAGCGGTTCGCTGAAGTGCGCCGTTTGCGGCGTCACCAGACCAACAGAATCGGGGGGAAAGGCAGCTGGCATCGACCCTGCTCTCGTTGAAATGAGGCGTAAGTCTAAAGACCGGTGGGGTTAGCGGCAAGCAACGATCAGGCCTGATTTGCGCTCGTTCCCACGCTCTGCGTGGGAATGCCTCATTGGACGCTCCGCGTCCGCTTCGGCGGGGGACGCGGAGCGTCCCGGCATGCGTTCCCACGCAGAGCGTGGGAACGATCAGCTGACTAGTCCGGGCAGATCCGGCAACTTCTTCGGCGAGCAGATCTTCACCCGCTTCTGCCGGTTCAACTCGCCGCTGAGCAAACTGACCTGGCTTTTGGAAACCCCAAAAGCCTTGGCCAGAAACCCCATCAGGTACGCATTGGCCTTGCCCTCGACCGGCGGGGCGGTCAGGCGGATCTTCAGGCGATCACCGTGCAGCCCGCAGAAATCATCGCTGCGGGCGGCCGGTTGCAGGTGACATTCCAGAATCAGGTCGTCACCGTCCCAGCGAAACCAGCTCACATCAGCAGGCGCAGGATTTCCGGCATCATCGTCATCGCCGCAAGGTTGTTGATCACCAGCATGTCGATCAGCTTCAGCACGAGGAAGGCGAAGATCGGCGACAGGTCCAGACCACCGAGGTTCGGCAGGATGCGGCGGAACGGCGCCAGGGCCGGTTCGCAGATCTGGTTCACCAGTTCGGCGCCCGGATTGTGGCTGCCCGGTGCGACCCAGGACAGGATGATGCTGATGATCATGGCCCAGAAGAAAATCTTCAGGAACAGCGCCGTCACGCCGATCAGCGACCAGATCAGCAGTTGCAGCGGGTTACCGGTAGTGCCATAGGTCAGCAGCAGGGTCAGCGCCATCAGCGCCAGTTGCACGAGAATCGCCAATACCAGCGACGACATGTCGAGGCCGAACAGGCTCGGGATGATCCGGCGCAGTGGCTTGAGCAGCGGCTGCGTGGCCTTGACCACAAACTGGCACAGCGGGTTGTAGAAGTTCGCCCGCACCAGTTGCAGGACGAAGCGCAGCAGCACGATCAGCAGGTACAGGCTGCCGAGGGTTTGCAGCACGTAGACCGCTGCGGTGTTCAATCCAATCATGTAAGGCTCCTTATTTGCCCAGTTGTTCGGCCATTTCGGCCGAGCGGTGCGCGGCGGCGCCGAGTGCTTTTTCCACCAGGGCTTCGAAGCCGCCGGCCTGGAACGATTTGATCGCAGCTTCCGTGGTGCCGGCCGGCGAGGTCACGCGGCGGCGCAGTTCGGCGGCGTCGACGTCGCTGGACACCGCCATGTGCGCGGCGCCCAGCGCGGTCTGCAAAGTCAGCTGCTCGGCGGTTTCCTTCGGCAGGCCGAGTTTGACGCCGGCGGCGGTCATGGCTTCGATCAGCAGGAAGAAGTATGCCGGGCCGGAGCCGGAGACGGCGGTGACGGCGTCCAGTTGCTGCTCTTCGTTCAGCCACAGGGCAATGCCCACGGCGGACAGCAGTTCTTCAGCCTGCTGGCGTTGTTCGGCACTCACTTCGCCGGTAGCGTACAAACCGCTAACGCCCTGACGCAGCAGCGCCGGGGTGTTCGGCATGCAGCGCACGATCGGTTGCTCGCCAAGCCATGCGGTCATGCTGGCGCAGGTGATGCCGGCGGCGATGGAGACCACCAGTTGATTCGGTTTCAGGCTCGGGCGAATCGCTTCGCACACGGCTTTCATGGCCTGTGGCTTGACTGCCAGCACGACAACGTCGGCGCCGTCGATGGCCTGGGCGTTGTCGGCGAAGGTTTCGATGCCGTGTTCGGCGCTGACCCGGTTGCGGGTTTCTTCGCCCGGATCGCTGGCGCGAATCCGTGCAGCTTCCAGACCCTTGGCCCGCAGGCCGCCGATCAGGCTGGCGGCCATGTTGCCGGCACCGATAAAGGCAATACGCGTGTTGCTCATGTCAGGTCCTTATCTGGAAATGTTCAAGATTGGGAGTAGTCGCGGGCGCCGAACAGGGCCGTACCGATACGGACCCAGGTCGCGCCCTGGGCAATGGCCGACTCGAGGTCGTGGCTCATGCCCATGGAAAGTGTGTCGAGCGGCAGATCGAGGCTGGCCTGCAACTTCTGAACGGCGGCGAATGCAGCATCCTGCTCGGCGCGGTCTTCAGTCGGTTCGGGAATCGCCATCAACCCGCGCAGCTTCAGGCGTGGCAGGGCGCTGATGGCCTGGGCCAGCGCCGGCAGGTCTTGCGGCGTGCAGCCGGACTTGCTGGCCTCACCGCTGACGTTGACCTGAATGCAGATGTTCAGTGGCGGCAGATCCGCCGGGCGTTGTTCGGACAGGCGTTGGGCGATTTTCAGACGATCCACGGAGTGCACCCAGGCGAAATGCTCGGCGATCGAGCGGGTCTTGTTCGACTGAATGGGGCCGATGAAGTGCCAGATCAAGGGCAGGTCGGCCAGTTCGAGCTGTTTGCCCAAGGCCTCTTGCAGGTAGTTCTCGCCAAAGTCGCGCAGGCCGGCGGCGTACGCTTCGCGCAGGGCTTCGGCCGGTTTGGTCTTGCTCACGGCCAGCAGCTGGACGCTGTTTTCATCGCGTCCGGCGGCAGCGGTGGCGGCATGAATACGCGAACTAACCTGGAGAATGTTGTCTGCTATCGTGGACATCAAGAGGCGCCAGCGGTCTGAAGGTTCGCGGCATTCTACTGGAATTGAGGGACGCTATGGATATCACTGAACTGCTGGCCTTCAGCGCCAAACAGGGCGCTTCCGACCTGCACCTGTCGGCCGGTCTGCCGCCGATGATCCGCGTGGATGGCGACGTGCGGCGGATCAATCTGCCGGCGCTGGATCACAAGCAAGTGCACGAGCTGATCTACGACATCATGAACGACACCCAGCGGGTGGACTTCGAGAAACATCTGGAAACCGACTTTTCCTTCGAAGTCCCCGGCGTGGCGCGCTTTCGGGTCAATGCCTTCAACCAGAACCGGGGCGCCGGGGCGGTGTTCCGGACCATCCCGTCAAAAGTGCTGACCATGGAAGACCTGGCCATGGGCGACGTCTTTCGCAAGATCACCGATGCGCCACGCGGGCTGGTGCTGGTGACCGGGCCGACCGGTTCCGGCAAGTCCACAACCCTGGCGGCAATGATCGATTACCTCAACACCCATCGCCATCACCACATCCTGACCATTGAAGATCCGATCGAATTCGTCCACGAATCACGCAAATGCCTGATCAATCAGCGCGAAGTCCATCGCGATACCCGCAGTTTCGCCACCGCATTGCGTTCAGCGCTACGCGAAGACCCGGACGTGATCCTCGTGGGCGAGATGCGTGATCTGGAAACCATCCGCTTGGCACTCACCGCCGCCGAAACCGGGCACCTGGTGTTCGGCACCTTGCACACCACGTCGGCAGCCAAGACCATCGACCGGGTGGTGGACGTGTTCCCCGGGGACGAAAAATCCATGGTGCGCTCGATGCTCTCGGAATCGTTGCTGGCGGTGGTGTCGCAGACGCTGATCAAGAAGATCGGCGGTGGCCGGGTGGCGGCGCACGAGATCATGCTGGGGACGTCGGCGATCCGTAACCTGATCCGTGAGGACAAGGTGGCGCAGATGTATTCGGCGATCCAGACCGGCGGCTCACTGGGGATGCAGACACTCGACATGTGCCTGAAGGATCTGGTGACCAAGGGCTTGATCAGCCGTGAACATGCGCGGGAGAAGGCGCGCACGCCGGATAACTTTTAGGCAAAAAAAACGCAGCCCGTGGGCTGCGTTTTTTTGTACCTGAACAATCAGCGCTGAACGACGCGCATCTGCCCCTGTTCTTTCGGCAATACGCGTTTGGCCACCACGTAATGCTTTTCCCAGTACGGCTTGTTCAGTGTGTCGATGCTCACCGCTTTGCCGCGCCGTGGCGCATGGATGAAACGATCGTTGCCCAAGTAGATGGCAACGTGATTGACCCGACGGCTCTTGATGTTGAAGAAAATCAGGTCGCCCGGTTTCAGGTCCTTGCGTTCGACTTTCTCGCCGTGACCGCTGGCCATGGCGTTCGAGGTGCGTGGCAGGTCGAACGTGGCGTCGTTGAACGCGTATTTCACCAGACCGCTGCAGTCGAAGCCTTTACTCGGGCTGCTGCCGCCCCAACGGTAGGGTGTACCGAGGACGTTTACCGCGCGACTCAGGACGTTGCTGCTTTCCTTGGTCGCCATCGGTGGCACCAGCTTGCTGCGGCCGTTGCTGCTCAGCGTGGTGTGTTTGACCTGTTTGCCTTTGTTCGAAGGAGCAGAGGCATGGGATTTAGGGGTGAAACCGTTAACGTTTGGAAGACGTTGCTCACGATTGGTGGCGTGGGCGGCCAGTGGCATTAATAGGCAAATGGTTAGCCATGTCTTGAAAAATGGACGCATTAGGCAGGGCTCTTGGTGTGTTAGCGCGCAACTTTATAACAGCTTTTTTGTCACTTCCGAGGCCGTTGGTCGATTCAATCGGGTGCCAACGGAACCAAATAAGCGGCAAAAAGACGCAATTGTCGGACAGAAGTCCGGTGCTATAAGGCTTTGACGGGAGACACGGTAGCATTTGCCATACGTCGGCTACCTGTAAAAAAGTCACAAAGAATTAAAGAATATTTATCTATCGCGTGAATCGAGGTCTTAATGAACGGCTATCAGCTGCCCCGTGTGAAGGAAAAAGACACCCATAGCAAGATGATCGGCTACCTGTTGTGGATTTTCGGTTTCACAGGCTCTCACCGCTTCTATTACGGCAAACCGGTGACCGGCACGATCTGGTTTTTCACCTTCGGGTTGCTGGGGATCGGCTGGCTGATCGACGTGTTCCTGATCCCGGCGATGGATCGAGAAGCCGACCTGCGTTTCGTGGCGGGCCCTATTGAATACAACGTGGCGTGGATTCTGCTGACCTTTCTCGGCGCGTTCGGCGTGCACCGGATGTATCAGGGCAAGTGGATCACAGGTTTGCTGTACCTGCTGACCGGCGGGTTGTTCTTTCTGGGGGTGCTGTATGACTTCTGGACGCTGAACGATCAGGTGTCGGTGCGTAACGCCGAAGGGCGGGGTGCCTTTCAGTAAGTGATGGCGAGGGAGCTGGCTCCCTCGCCATTTTTGTTACGCCTGGTGGCTGATCCGGCCATCCACCAGCGTGTAACGCACCACACCCGGCAGGCTATGGCCGAGGAACGGGCAGTTCTCGCCCTTAGACAGCCAGGTTTCGCCGGCAACGGTCGAAGCCTTCGGATCGAACAGCACGATATCTGCCGCGCCACCCACCGCCAGTTTGCCTGCCGGCAGGCGCAGGGCCTCGGCCGGACCGGCGCTCAGACGGGCCAGCAGGGTCGGCAGGTCCAGCAGACCGTCCTCGACCAAGGTCATCGCCAGCGGCAGCAACAGCTCGACGCTGCTGATGCCGGGCTCGGTCGCGCCGAACGGTGCCAGTTTGGCATCGCGTTCATGGGGCTGGTGATGGCTGGAAATCGCCGAGACCACGCCGGACTTCACCGCCTCGCGCAGACCATCGCGGTCGGCGCGGGTGCGCAGCGGCGGTTGCACGTGATACAGGCTGCTGAAGTCGATCAGCGCTTCGTCCGTCAGGATAAGCTGATACAGGGCGACATCCGCCGTGACTTTCAAGCCACGGGCCTGGGCCTGAGCGATCAGGGCCACGCCGCGAGCACTGGTCAACTGGCTGAAGTGCGCACGCACGCCGGTCTGCTCGACCAGCAGCAGATCACGGGCCAGCGCCACGGTTTCAGCGGTTTCCGGAATGCCCGGCAGGCCGAGGAAGCTGGCGGTGGCGCCTTCGTGGGCCAGGCCACCGTCGGCCAGGTCGTGATCCTGCGAGTTGAAGATCACTGTCAGGTCGAAGGTCGCCGCGTAATCCAGCGCCCGGCACAGGGTACGGGTGTTGCGGAAGCTCTCGAGGCCGTTGCCGAACGCCACGCAACCGGCGTCGCGCAGGGCAACGAGTTCTGCGAGCTGTTCACCATCCAGACCTTTGCTCAGCGCGCCGATCGGGAACACCTTGGTGTTGCCGGCCTCGCGGGCGCGGTCGAGGATCAGTTCGGCCACGGCCGAGGTGTCGAGTACCGGTCTGGTTTTCGGCGGGCAGCACAGGCTGGTCACGCCGCCGGCCGCAGCCGCGCGGGTTTCGCTGGCGATGGTGCCTTTGCGGCTGTAGCCCGGCTCGCGCAGGGCGACGTTCAGGTCTACGAGGCCTGGAGCGGCGACAAGACCTTGGGCGTCGATGGTTTCGACGGCGGTGAAGCCGGCCGGTGCAGCGCCGAGGGCGACGATCTTGCAGGCTTCAACGTGAATATCGGTGATTTGATCCAGGCCGCTGCTCGGATCGATGACGCGGGCGCCGAGAATGCTGAGCTTCACTGGGCGTTCTCCTGCTCGAATTGACGTTGCGCCGTTTGCCCGCTCATGGCCATCGACAGCACGGCCATACGGATCGCGATGCCGTAAGTGACTTGATTGAGGATCACCGAGTGCGGGCCGTCGGCCACCGCCGACTCGATTTCCACACCACGGTTGATCGGCCCCGGGTGCATGACGATGCAATCGGGCTTGGCGCCTGCCAGGCGCGCGGTGGTCAGACCGAACAGGCGGTAGAACTCGCCTTCGCTCGGCAGCAGGCCGCCGGTCATGCGCTCACGCTGCAGGCGCAGCATGATCACCACGTCGACGTCTTTCAGGCCTTCGGTCATGTCGGTGTAGACCTTCACGCCGTATTGCTCGATGCCGATCGGCAGCAGGGTTTTCGGTGCGATCACGCGGATGTCCGGGCAACCGAGGGTCTTCAGGGCGAGCATGTTCGAGCGCGCCACCCGCGAGTGCAGGATGTCGCCGACGATGGCCACCGAGAGGTTCTCGAAACCGCCCTTGTGACGGCGGATGGTCAGCATGTCGAGCATGCCTTGGGTCGGGTGCGCGTGCCGGCCGTCGCCGCCGTTGATGATCGCCACTTGCGGGCAGACATGCTCGGCGATGAAGTGCGCGGCGCCCGAGTCACCGTGGCGCACGACGAACATGTCGGCGGCCATGGCTTCCAGGTTGCGCAGGGTGTCGAGCAGGGTTTCGCCCTTGCTGGCCGACGAAGTCGACACGTTCAGGGTGATCACGTCCGCCGACAGGCGCTGGGCCGCCAGTTCGAAAGTGGTGCGGGTGCGGGTCGAGTTTTCGAAGAACACGTTGCACACGGTCTTGCCGCGCAGCAACGGGACCTTCTTCACGGCCCGGGCGCCGACTTCGAGGAACGAGTCGGCGGTGTCGAGGATTTCCGTCAGCAACTCGCGGCGCAGGCCGTCGAGCGAGAGGAAGTGGCGCAGCTGGCCCTGATCATTGAGCTGCAGCGGGCGCTTGGTATCTAGAGGCGTCATCGCGAGGGGGACTCTCAATAGGGCGGATTAAAGGGCAAGGTCTTGCAGTTCGAGGGCCAGCTCCGGCCCGGACAGCTTGACCCGCTCGTGGGCGGCCAGCGACAGGGTCGCGCCGACCACGTTCGGGCGGATCGGCAATTCGCCGGCGTCCAGGTCCAGCAGGCAGACCAGCGTCACGCTGGCCGGGCGGCCGTAGTCGAACAGTTCGTTCATGGCGGCGCGGATGGTCCGGCCGCTCATCAGTACGTCGTCGATCAGCACCAGATGCTGGCCTTCGATTTCGAAGGGCAGGGCGGACGGGCGCACCTGCGGGTGCAGGCCGTTCTGGCTGAAGTCGTCGCGGTAGAAGGAAACATCCAGCGTGCCCAATGGCGCATCGCTGCCCAGCTCTTTGAGCAGGGCCTGGGCGACCCAGACGCCGCCGGTGCGGATGCCGATGTAACGCGGTTCGCTGATATCACGCTGGGCAAGGTGCGCCTTGAGGCGGGTCGCCATCTGGCTGATCAGATCGGCGGGATTGGGCAGGCTCATGGTTGCTCCTTCTCGGGGTCGAGCCGGTTCTCGCGAACCGGAGCTCGGGTTGTAACCAAAAGAAAAGCGCCGTAGCGCTTGTCAGGATTCAAATAGTGCGGTGTTTTCGTCGAGCCAGCCTTGCAGCAGCAGGGCGGCGGCGATGGCGTCCACCGGGTTGTCGCGGTAGCTGCCTTTCTGCCCACCGCGCACCAGTCGCTCGCCCTTGGCTTCGAAGGTCGTCAGGCGTTCGTCGTGGGTATAGAAAGGCAGGTTGAAGCGGCCGTTGAGGCGGCGGGCGAATTTCTCGGCGCGGGCGCACATCTCGCTGGGCGTACCGTCCATGTTCAGCGGCAGGCCGACCACCACGGCGTCGGGCTTCCATTCCTTTATCAGGGCTTCGACCTGATTCCAGTCCGGCACACCGTTTTGCGCCTTCAAGGTGCACAGTTCGCGGGCCTGGCCGGTAATCACCTGGCCGACTGCCACGCCGATCTGTTTGGTGCCGTAGTCGAAGCCGAGGATCAGGCGCAGGGCCATCAGGCGTGTCCTGCCTGGCTGGTCAGCAGGCTGAGGTTGATCCCCAGGTGCTTGGCCGCCGCTTCCAGGCGCAGTTCGCTGCTGGTGTTGAACAGGATGTCGGCGTCGTACGGGCAGGTCAGCCAGGCGTTGTCGGCCAGTTCGGCCTCCAGCTGACCGGCTTCCCAACCGGCATAACCGAGGGTGATGACGCTTTTGGCCGGGCCCACGCCGTCGGCGATGGCGAACAGCACATCCTGCGAGGTGGACAGGGCCAGATCGCCCTCCAGCTCAACGGTAGCCTGGAACGTCTTGCCCGCCGGGTGCAGGACAAAACCGCGATCGGTCTGCACCGGGCCGCCGATGAAGATCGGCACATGCTGGCACAGCGCCGGCGGATCGATGTCCGGGCGCAGTTGTTCGAGGATGTCGGCCAGATTCAGCTCTTGCGGTCGGTTGACCACCAGCCCCATGGCGCCATTGGCCGTGTGCTCGACGATGTAGGTCAAGGTGTGGGCAAAGTTCGGGTCGGCCATGTGTGGCATGGCGATCAGGAAGTGATGCTTGAGGTAGCTGGGGCTGACGTTTTTCATGTGCGCTAGTGTGGCGTTCGGGGGGCGAACTGACAAGCTGGAGCGGGCAAAAGATCGACTCAGTTACTGGACAACCGGTCGCCCCGGGCGAATTTCCAGGTGCGGATGATTTCCAGTCGGTCGATGTCCGACAGGTCCCCGGTAAACGGTGCAAACGGTGCCGCCAGACGCACGATCCGCTGCGCCGCCTGATCCAGCAGTGGCTGGCCGGAAGACTCCAGCACCAGCACTTCATACAGCGAGCCGTCGCGGTTGATCGACACCATCAGGCGCAGATTGCCGTAGATCTGCTTGCGCCGGGCTTCGTCGGGGTAATTGAGGTTGCCGATGCGCTCGACCTTCTTGCGCCACTCGTCCTTGTACCAGGCGCCCTTGTCGCGCATGGTCGAGGCGGCGCTGAGGCGGTGGATACGCGGGCGCTTGGCGTACAGCTGTTGTTCGTTGGCCAGTTCGGCTTCAAGGCTGGCGATGTCGCTGGAGAGCTGCGAACTGTCGAAGGTCGGGGCGTCGACCGTCGGTTTGGTCTCGGTCCTGGCTTCTTCTTTCTTGGTCGGCGCCTTTTTCGGTTTCGGCGCGACGGTGGTCACGGCCGCCTTGGGCGCGGCTTCCTGCACCTCCGGCTTGGCGGCCGGTGGCGGGGTGACTTTCTTGACTTCGTTTGCCTGAAACGGCGCGACCTCGGTGGTCTTGGGGATCGCCTTCTTGTCGAGGGTGCCGCTGCCTTCCTGGTTTTCCTGGGCGAGGAAATCGGCCTTCGCCGGCTTCTTTTCGCTCTTGAAGGTAGCGAGGGTGATTTCCAGGGTTTTGCTGATCTGCTTGGGCTCGACCATGGTGAAACCCACGCCGAGCAGCAGCGCCAGATGGATCAGCGCCGCGAGAAACAGGGTAAATCCGAGGCGATCGACCGGGCGCACGCCTTTATGGGCGAGTTCAGCGGGCAGATCGGACGGAAGTGTCATTCGAGAAAAACCAACATCGCGTTTTTACGGGCTCGGCATGATAACGCAATGTTGGTTTTTAGCTGCAAGCTTGAAGTCTCAAGCGACAAGCTGCACACCACTGGCTTTAAGCTTGCGGCTTGCGGCTCGACGCTTGCAGCTTGCCTTCGATCGCATCCATCAGCAGGCCGCCGATGTCGGTGCCGAAGGCATTGTCGATTTCGCGGATGCAGGTCGGGCTGGTGACGTTGATTTCGGTAAGGTGCTCGCCGATCACGTCCAGGCCGACGAACAGCAGGCCTTTTTCGCGCAAGGTCGGGCCGACCTGGGCGGCGATCCAGCGATCCTTGTCGGTCAACGGACGAGCTTCGCCACGACCACCGGCCGCGAGGTTGCCACGGGTTTCGCCCTGGGCCGGAATCCGCGCCAGGCAGTAATCCACCGGCTCGCCGTCGATCATCAGGATGCGCTTGTCGCCGTCCTTGATCGCCGGCAGGTAGGCCTGACCCATGATCTGCTGGGCGCCGAGGGCGGTCAGGGTTTCCAGGATCACCGACAGGTTCGGATCGCCGGCGCGATGACGGAAGATCGAGGTGCCACCCATGCCGTCCAGCGGCTTGAGGATCACGTCGCCATGTTTGGCGGCGAATTCACGCAGCACGTCGGCGCGGCGGCTGACTACGGTCGGCGGCGTGCACTGCGGGAACAGGGTGGCGAACAGTTTTTCGTTGCAGTCGCGCAGGCTCTGCGGCTTGTTGACCACCAGCACCCCGGCGGCTTCGGCCTGTTCGAGCAGGTAGGTGGAGTAGACGAACTCCATGTCGAACGGCGGATCCTTGCGCATCAGGATCACGTTCAGGTCGCTCAGCAGCGAATCCTGTTCGGCCCCCAGTTCGAACCATTTTTCCGGGTTGGCGAAGACTTTCAGCGGCTTCATCCGCGCCCGTGCCTGGCCTTCACCCTGATAAAGGTCTTTCTGTTCCATATAGAACAGTTCCCAGCCGCGCTTTTGCGCCGCCAGCAGCATGGCCAGCGAGCTATCCTTTTTATAGGAAATGCTGGCGATAGGGTCCATGACAATCCCGACGCGAACGCTCATTGGGTTTTCCTCGAAAATTGGCTACCGGATCGGTATGAAAAAAGTGCCGCCAGAGTGGCGCCGGGCGGGTTTTCGGTCAAGGAAAAACCCGTCGATAGATTGCGTCTGGAGACTGTGCTAAAAAGGCTCCCAGCCGCGCTGGCCCTTGAGCATCAAGGGTTTCCAGCCATCAGTCATCGCAAAACGGACAAATTGATTCGCAAAGGCGACGGTAGAGCCCCCTTATGGAACAGCAGTCCAGCGCCTTGAAGGTCATGGTGATCGACGACTCGAAAACGATTCGTCGCACCGCCGAGACCCTGTTGAAAAATGCAGGGTGCGAAGTCATCACCGCGATCGACGGTTTTGACGCCCTGGCGAAGATCGCCGACCACCATCCCGGGATCATCTTTGTCGACATCATGATGCCGCGTCTGGATGGTTATCAGACCTGCGCTTTAATCAAGAACAACAATGCGTTCAAGGGCACGCCGGTGATCATGCTGTCGTCCCGGGACGGGCTGTTCGACAAGGCCAAGGGGCGGATTGTCGGTTCCGATCAATTTTTGACCAAGCCTTTCAGCAAGGAAGAACTGCTCGACGCGATTTCGGCCCATGTTCCGGGCTTCGCTGCCGCTTTGCCGCAGTAAGACACGCACAGAGACGCTCGGCCAGCGGGCCCGGTGTCGACAAGAAAAATGGGGAAGACCATGGCACGTATCCTGATCGTCGATGATTCGCCGACCGAAATGTACAAACTCACCGGCATGCTGGAAAAGCACGGGCACGAAGTGCTGAAAGCCGAAAACGGCGCCGACGGCGTGGCCCTGGCCCGTCAGGAAAAACCCGATGCGGTACTGATGGACATCGTCATGCCCGGCCTCAACGGCTTCCAGGCCACCCGTCAGTTGACCAAGGATGCGGAAACCAGCCACATCCCGGTGATCATCATTACTACCAAGGATCAGGAGACCGACAAGGTCTGGGGCACCCGCCAGGGCGCCAAGGACTACCTGACCAAACCGGTCGACGAAGACACGCTGATCAAGACCCTGAACAACGTGCTGGCCGGTTGATCGCGCCGCCATGAGCGAGTCGCTGACCGCGTTCGAACTGTTGTGGCAGATCGACCAGCGCTGTCGCCTGCTGGCGGCGGACCTGCCGTCGCAACCGGCGCGCCAGGATCGCTGGAGCGGCATCGGCTTTCGTCTGGGCGAGCACTGGTACGTCACGCCGATGGGCGAAGTCAGCGAAGTGCTGCCCGAACTGCGTGTCACCCAGTTGCCGGGCGTCAAGCCGTGGGTCAAGGGCGTGGCCAACCTGCGCGGACGGCTGCTGCCGGTCATGGACCTGTGCGGCTTCTTCGGCCATGAGCTGTCACCGATGCGCAAACAGCGGCGGGTACTGGTGGTAGAGCATCAGGACGTGTTTGCCGGGTTGCTGGTCGATGAAGTCTTCGGCCTGCAGCACTTCGAGCAGGACAGTTTCGAATCCGTCTCGATCAGTAAACGGCAAGGCTCCAAGGGCGAGTTCATCAAGGGCTATTTCCGGCGCGAGCAGAACTGGCGGGTGTTCAGCCTGTTTGCGCTGGCGCAGTCACCGAGTTTCATGCACGTCGCGGTTTAACAGGCGAGGACCGATGATCAAAGCAAAAACAGGCAAGCCCGCAGAAGGCTCGCGCAGCCGCTCACAGATCATCGTGCTGTTCATCGCACTGATCGTGTTCATCATGCTGCTGTTCGCCAACTTCGCTTACCTCAACACCCAGGCCAACTACGACAAGCAGTACATCGGCCACGCCGGCGAGCTGCGGGTGCTGTCGCAGCGGATCGCCAAAAACGCCACCGAGGCTGCCGCCGGCAAGGCCGCCGCGTTCAAGCTGTTGAGCGATGCGCGCAACGATTTTGCCCAGCGCTGGGGTTACCTGAAGAAAGGCGACCCGGCCACCGGCCTGCCGCCGGCTCCATCCGTCGTGCGCCCGGAAATGCGCGCCGTGCAGCTGGACTGGGAACGCCTGCTGAAAAACACCGACGCGATTCTCTCCAGCGAACAGACCGTGCTGTCCCTGCATCAGGTGGCCGCGACCCTGGCCGAAACCGTGCCGCAATTGCAGATCGAATACGAAAAGGTCGTGGAAATCCTCCTGCAACGCGGTGCGCCGGCGGCGCAGGTGGCGATGGCCCAGCGTCAGTCGCTGCTGGCCGAGCGGATTCTCGGCGCGGTGAACACCGTGCTTTCCGGCGATGAAAACTCCCAGCAGGCCGCCGATGCCTTCGGTCGCGATGCCGCACGCTTTGGTCAGGTGCTTAACGGCATGCTGCAGGGCAACCCGGCGCTGAAGATCAGCCAGGTCGAAGACCGCGACGCCCGCGCTCGCTTGAGCGAGATTTCCGAACTGTTCCAGTTTGTCTCCGGTTCGGTAGATGAAATCCTCGAAACCTCGCCGGAGCTGTTCAAGGTTCGTGAGTCCGCCACCAACATCTTCAGCCTGTCGCAGACCCTGCTTGACGAAGCCTCGCACCTGGCCAGCCGTTTCGAAAACCTCGCCGGCGGGCGCAATACCGACACCATTGGCGGTTATGTGCTGGGTCTGTTGGCGCTGGCTTCGATCATCCTGATCGGCATGGTCATGGTCCGGGAAACCAACCGTCAGTTGCGCGAGACCGCCGAGAAGAACGAGCGCAACCAGAACGCGATCATGCGCCTGCTCGACGAGATCGAAGACCTCGCCGACGGTGACCTGACCGTGACCGCCTCAGTGACCGAAGACTTCACCGGGACCATCGCCGACTCGATCAACTATTCGGTCGACCAGCTGCGCGATCTGGTCGCCACCATCAACCTCACTGCCGGCCAGGTGGCCGCTGCGGTGCAGGAAACCCAGGCCACCGCCATGCACCTGGCCCAGGCCTCGGAGCATCAGGCCCAGCAGATTTCCGAAGCCTCGACCGCGATCAGCGACATGGCCCAGTCGATCGATCAGGTGTCGGCCAACGCCGCTGAATCCTCGGCGGTTGCCGAGCGTTCGGTGGAGATCGCCAACAAGGGCAACGAGGTGGTGCACAACACCATCCACGGTATGGACAACATTCGCGAACAGATCCAGGACACCGCCAAGCGCATCAAGCGTCTGGGCGAGTCGTCCCAGGAAATCGGCGACATCGTCAGCCTGATCGACGACATCGCCGACCAGACCAACATCCTCGCCCTCAACGCGGCAATTCAGGCGTCGATGGCCGGTGACGCCGGGCGCGGTTTTGCCGTGGTTGCCGACGAAGTGCAACGGCTGGCCGAGCGCTCGTCCGCCGCGACCCGACAGATCGAAACGCTGGTGCGGGCGATCCAGACCGACACCAACGAAGCCGTGATTTCCATGGAGCAGACCACCACCGAAGTGGTGCGCGGCGCGCGGCTGGCGCAGGATGCCGGTGTGGCCCTGGAAGAAATCGAAGGCGTGTCCAAGACACTCGCGGCGCTGATCCAGAGCATTTCCAACGCGGCGCAGCAGCAGACGTCTTCGGCCGGGCAGATTTCCCTGACGATGAACGTGATCCAGCAGATCACCTCGCAGACTTCGTCCGGCTCCACGGCCACCGCCGAGAGCATCGGCAACCTGGCGAAAATGGCCAGCCAGTTGCGTCGCTCGGTGTCCGGGTTCACCTTGCCGGCGGCGCCTGCGCCCGTCGCGGACAAGGCGTGAGGCCTGCGGGCGAGGCAATGTCGAGCGGAGTGGTTATGGGTGACCGGCACGATTACGTGGCCCTCGAATGGGTCAAGGGTGAAATCGCCGAGACGCTGAGGCAGGCGCATCAGGCCATCGAAGCCGTGCTCGACGATCCGCAGTCGGTGCCCGGGCTGGACGAATGCCTGGCCTGCATCCATCAGGTGCACGGCAGCCTGCAGATGGTCGAGTTCTACGGCGCGGCATTGCTCGCCGAAGAAATGGAACACCTGGTCGAAGCGTTGCAGAACGACCGCGTCAGCCACCGCGACGAAGCGCTGCACTTGCTGTTGCAGGCGCTGGGTCAGTTGCCGATCTACCTCGACCGCGTGCAGGGCGCCCGCCGTGATCTGCCGCTGGTGGTGCTGCCGCTGATCAACGACTTGCGCAGCGCCCGGGGCGAAAGCCTGTTGTCGGAAACCAGCCTGTTCAGCCCGCAGTTGCCTGAGCTTGCGCCTTTGGGCGAGGAAACCCTGGCGCTGCTGGAACCGGCGGAGCTGCCGAACGTGCTGCGCAAATTGCGCCAGATGCTGCAAATGGCGCTGGTCGGATTGCTCCGCGAACAGGACGACCAGACGCACCTCGCTTATCTGGCCAAGGTGTTTACCCGGCTTGAAGCACTCAGCGATAACTCGCCGCTGAGCCCGTTGTGGCAGGTCGCTTCGGCGCTGGTCGAAGGCATGCGCGAAGGCCGGATCGCCAACAGCCCGGCCCTGCGCAGCCTGTTCAAGGACGCCGACAAGGAACTCAAGCGCCTGCTCGAACAGGGCATGCCCGGCCTCAACCAGCCGCCACCGCCTGAACTGCTGAAAAGCCTGCTGTTTTATATCGCCAAAGCCGAACATCCCACCGGGCAGATGCTGACCATGAAAGATCGCTACTCCCTGGACGACGCGCTGCCCGACAGCGCGATGGTCGATGAAGAACGCGCGCGCCTGGCCGGCCCCGACCGCGATGCCATGCGCTCGGTGCTCGCGGCGCTGTGCGAAGAGCTGGTGCGGGTCAAGGAGCGCCTCGACCTGTTCGTGCGCAGCGACCGCCAGCACGCTTCGGATCTGGACAGCCTGCTGGCGCCGCTGCGGCAGATCGCCGACACCCTCGCGGTGCTCGGTTTCGGCCAGCCGCGCAAGGTGATCATCGATCAACTGGCGGTGGTGCTGAGCCTTGCGCAGGGTCAGCGCGAGCCGAACGACGCCACGCTGATGGACGTCGCCGGCGCCTTGCTCTACGTCGAAGCGACCCTGGCGGGGATGGTCGGCACAGTCGAGCCGGAGAGCCCGGAAGACTCGCGCCTGCCGACCACCGACCTGACGCAGATCCATCAGATCGTGATCAAGGAAGCACGCATCTGCCTGCAACAGGCCAAGGACATGATCGTCGACTACATCGACGCCGACTGGGATCGCCAGCAACTGCAAAGCCTGCCGGCACTGCTGACCCAAGTTCGGGGCGCGCTGGCGATGATTCCGCTGGCGCGGGCGGCAAGTCTGCTCGAAGCCTGCAACGGATTTATCCGCGAGCATCTGTTGCTCGACCCGCACGAGCCGGGCTGGCAGCAACTCGACAGCCTCGCCGACGCCATCACCAGCCTTGAGTACTACCTCGAACGCCTGACCGACGACCCGCAGGCACCCAGCGAACACTTGCTGGATATCGCGCAGAAAAGCCTCGCCAGTCTCGGCTTCTTTCCTGACGAACAGCCCGGCGAGCCGCATGTGCCGGTGCTCGACGACGTGCTCAGCCCCAGCGAAGCGCTGGTGATGCAGGATTTGCAGGAGCTGGACGACCCGCAGATCGTGCAGTCGTTGGCCGAAGTGCTGGCCAGCCCGGTGTCGGCGGTCAACCCGCCGGCGCTGACCACGCCGGGCAGCCTGCTGCCGCCACCGGCCGATGAAGAACCGGTGGACGACGAGCTGCGCGAAGTGTTCCTCGAAGAGACCGGGGAAGTGCTCGAGGTGCTGAGCGAATACCTGCCGCGCTGGTCTGCCGAGCCCGATGACCGCGCCGCCCTCAGTGAGCTGCGCCGCGGCTTCCATACGCTGAAGGGCAGCGGCCGGATGGTGCGTGCGCTGGTCCTCGGCGAGCTGGCGTGGGCGGTGGAGAACCTGCTCAACCGCGTGCTGGAACACAGCGTCGAACCCGGCCCGGCGGTGCGCCAGTTGCTGGCCGACACGCTGCTGCTGTTGCCGGACCTGATCGCCGAATTCGCCACCAACGGCCAGCGTCAGCGCCACGATGTCGATCAACTGGCGGCCCGCGCCCACGCGCTGGCCAAGGGCGACACGCCGCTGCCGGCCGAAGACGTGGAAGACGTCGCGGCCCTCGATCCGCTGTTGCTGGAGATTTTCCGCAACGAAGCCGAAACCCACCTCGCCAGTCTCAACCGTTTTCTCGATCAGGCTGCCGAGCATGTGCCGTTACAGGCCAGCGACGAATTGCAGCGAGCGCTGCACACCCTCAAGGGCAGCGCCTCGATGGCGGGGGTGTCGCCGGTTGCCGAACTGGCGGCGCCGCTCGATAAGCTGGCCCGGGAATTCAAGGCCCATCAGCTGGCGCTGGATCTGGACGAAGTGGAACTGCTGCTCGAAGCCGAGGGCCTGTTCCGCGTCGGTCTGCGTCAGCTCAAACACGATCCACTGGCGCCGATTGTCGGTGCGCAGTCACTGATCAAACGCACCGAAACCCTGCTCGGCGAGCGTCTGGAATTGATCCTCAATGCCCCGAGCAGTGCGTTGCGGGTCAAGCGCGATCCGCAACTGATCAACAACTTCCTGGCCCAGGGCATGGACATCCTGCTCGACGCCGAAAACCTCTTGCAGCGCTGGCAGCAGCACCCCGGTGAACGTCAGGAACTCAGTGCATTGCTGGATGAGCTGACCACCCTGGGCGAAGGCGCGCACCTCGCAGATCTGCTGCCGGTGGATGTGTTGTGTGAAGCCTTGCTCGACCTGTACGGCGCCGTCGAAGAGAGCAGCCTGGCGGTCAGCGAGCGGTTTTTCCATGAAGCGCAGCAGGCCCACGAAGCGCTGATCAACATGCTCGACGAACTGGCGGCCGGCCAGGAAATCACCCCGCAACCGCAACGCATCCGCGCCTTGCACGAACTGCTCGACGAGAGCCTCGATCCGTCGGCCATGGGCCTGATCCGCAGCGACGGCAGCCGTACTTTGAGCATCCGCGAACTGGGCAGCGCCACTGCCGAACTGCAGCAACACAATGCCGACAGCGGGCCGGACGACGAGATCGTCGAGATCTTCCTCGAAGAGGCGGTCGACATTCTCGACAGCGCCGGGCAAGCCTTGCAGCGCTGGTTGAAGGATCCGGAAAACGGCGCACCGCTGTCGTCGCTGCAACGGGATTTACATACGCTCAAGGGCGGCGCGCGGATGGCCGAGGTGGCAGCCGTCGGTGATCTGGCCCATGAGCTGGAAGGCCTTTACCAAGGGCTGGTGGATCGGCGTTACAGCCACAGCGAAGCTCTGGGTCGGTTGTTGCGCCAGAGCCACGAGCGCCTGGCGCTGTTCCTCGAACAGTTGCAACGGCACCAGCCGCTGGATCCGGCGCAGGACCTGATCGAGGGGATCCGCCGCTTTCGCCAGGGTCCGAGCGCCAGTCCCGAAACGCCATCAGCCACTGTCACGCAGGACGGCCCCGGACACGATCCGGAGCTGCTGGAGATCTTCCTCGAGGAAGGTTTCGACATCATCGAAAACTCCGGTGCCGCGCTGCTGCGCTGGCAGGCCGAGCCCGGCAATCGCCAGGAAGTGGAAACCCTGCTGCGTGACCTGCATACCCTCAAGGGCGGCGCGCGGATGGTGGAAATCGGGCCGATTGGCGACCTCGCTCATGAGCTGGAAAACCTTTACGAAAGCTTGTCCGCCGGCACCCTGCAAGGCAGCGCCGAACTGTTCGCGCTGTTGCAGCGCGGCCAGGACCGCTTGGCGCAGATGCTCGACGCGGTGCGCGCCGGCCAGCCGTGCCCACCGGCAGACCGGTTGATCAGCGCGATCCAGAATTTCAGCCATCCGCTGGTCGTGCAAACCCCGGCGCCCGTGCCGCCGGTGGCGGTCAAGGTCGAGCCTGCCGCCCCGGCGCCCGAGGCCGGGGCGGACATGGTCAAGGTCTCCGCCGAGTTGCTGGATGACCTGGTCAATCTCGCCGGCGAAACCTCGATTTTCCGTGGGCGTATCGAACAGCAAGTCAGCGATGCGCAGACCGCCCTGCACGAGATGGAAACCACCATCGAGCGGATGCGCGACCAGTTGCGCCGGCTCGACACCGAAACTCAGGGACGGATCCTCAGCCGTCAGCAAGTGGACGCCGAACGCCTCGGCTACGAAGATTTCGACCCGCTGGAAATGGACCGCCATTCGCAGTTGCAGCAGTTGTCACGGGCGCTGTTCGAATCCGCTTCCGACTTGCTGGATTTGAAGGAAACCCTCGACCGGCGCACCCACGACGCCGAGAACCTGTTGCAGCAGCAGGGACGGATCAACACCGAATTGCAGGAAGGCCTGATGCGCACGCGCATGGTGCCGTTCGAGCGCATGTTGCCGCGTTTGAAACGCATCGTCCGGCAGGTCGCCGAAGAGTTGGGCAAGGACGTCGCGTTCAGCGTCGGCAACGCCGAAGGCGAGATGGACCGCAACGTCCTCGAACGCATGGCCGCACCGCTGGAACACATGCTGCGCAATGCCGTCGACCATGGTCTGGAGTCCGCCGAAGTCCGGCTGGCGGCGGGCAAACCGGCACAAGGGCAGATCAGCCTCGACCTGTCCCGCGAGGGCGGCGACATTGTGTTCGACATCCGCGACGATGGCGCCGGTGTGCCGCTGGACGCCGTGCGGCGCAAGGCGATCAAGCGTGGCCTGCTGGCGCCGGACGCCGACATCAGCGACCGCGAAGTGTTGCAGTTCATCCTCCAGCCAGGCTTTTCCACGGCCGAGAAAATTACCCAGATTTCCGGGCGCGGCGTGGGCATGGACGTGGTCCACGAAGAAGTCCGGCAACTGGGTGGCACCATGAGCATCGACTCAGTGCCGGGGCAGGGCGTGCACTTCCGCATTCGCCTGCCGTTCACCGTGTCGGTCAACCGTGCGCTGATGGTGCAGTGTGGTGAAGATCAATACGCGATTCCGCTGAACACCATCGACGGCATCGTCCGCGTACTGCCGAATGAACTGGACGGACATTTCCGTCTCGACCCACCGAGTTATCAGTACGGCGGCCAGCGTTATGAACTGTGCTACCTCGGCGAGCTGCTGAAAACCGCTCCCCGGCCAAAACTGTCCGGTCAGAGCCTGCCGGTGCCGGTCTTGCTGGTGCAGTGCAACGACCGGCACATCGCGGTGCAGGTCGACACGATGGCCGGCACCCGCGAAATCGTAGTCAAGAGCCTCGGCCCGCAGTTCGCATCGGTGCAGGGCGTGTCCGGGGCGACAATTCTCGGCGATGGCCGGGTGGTGCTGATTCTCGACCTGCTGGCGCCGATCCGCGCGATGCAGGCGCGGTTGCCGCAGCGTCCGGCCAGTCACGAAATCGAAAGCGAACCGCACAAGCCGTTGCTGGTGATGGTGGTCGACGATTCGGTGACGGTGCGCAAGGTCACCAGCCGCTTGCTCGAACGCCACGGTATGAACGTGCTGACCGCCAAGGACGGGGTCGATGCGATGTTGCTGCTGGAAGAACACATGCCGGACCTGATGCTGCTAGACATCGAAATGCCGCGCATGGACGGCTTCGAAGTGGCGACCCAGGTACGCCACGACGAACGCCTGCAACACCTGCCGATCATCATGATCACCTCGCGCACCGGCCAGAAACACCGCGACCGCGCGATGGCCATCGGCGTCAACGACTACCTCGGCAAGCCGTACCAGGAATCGGTGCTGCTCGAAAGCATCGCCCTGTGGAGCAAAAAACATGCATGAGCGCCAGCACAATCAACGCGCCAGTCAGCTCACCGGGCTGCTGCTGCCGCTGGCGGATCGCAACCTGATCCTGCCCAACGTCGCCGTCGCCGAGCTGATCGACTACCAGTCCAGCGCCTTCGATCTCGACACACCGCCGTGGTATCTCGGTCGGGTGACCTGGCGCGAGCGGCAGATCCCGCTGCTGAGTTTCGAGTCGGCGTGCGGCAACAAGATCGTCATCGGCGAACGGGCACGGATCGTCATCCTCAATGCCCTGGGCGGGCGGCCGGAGTTGAAGTTCATCGCGCTGCTGGTGCAGGGGATTCCGCGCTCGTACAAGCTCGACAGCCAGTTGAGTTATGTCGACGTGCCGCTGTGTGCGCTGGAGCAGGCGGCAGTGCAGGTGGGGGAGCAGGTGGCGAAGGTGCCGGATCTGTTGGCATTGGAGACGTTGTTGGTAGATGCGGGGCTGGTCCACTGATCGTTACGCTCACCGTAACGGTTCGCCACTGCGCTTGATTGATGCCCCTCGAACACACTCCTAAGGTAGCTCCACGACAGCGAACCCCGTGGAGTGAGCATGACAACAACCATTTCCCCCGACTCGCGCTGGACGCGGCGGCGTGACGAGAGGCAGCGGCGCCTCGACAAGGTGCGCGGGCTGGCCGACGGTGCGGTGTTGCCCACCGACAGGATCGTCGCGGCACTCGAAGCGCTGATCCATCCGGGCGACCGTGTGGTGCTGGAGGGCAACAACCAGAAGCAGGCGGATTTCCTCTCGCGCTCTCTGGCCAAGGCCGATCCTGAAAAGCTCCACGACCTGCACATGATCATGCCCAGCGTCGGTCGCTCCGAACATCTCGACCTGTTCGAACGCGGCATCGCCCGCAAGCTCGATTTCTCCTTCGCCGGCACCCAGAGCCTGCGCATCAGCCAGTTGCTCGAAGACGGTCTGCTGGAAGTCGGTGCGATCCACACCTACATCGAACTCTACGCCCGGCTGGTGGTGGACCTGATCCCCAACGTCGTGCTCTCGGCCGGGTTCATGGCCGACCGTGCCGGCAACATCTACACCGGCCCGAGCACCGAAGACACCCCGGCGCTGATCGAACCAGCCGCGTTCAGCGACGGCATCGTCATCGTCCAGGTCAATCAACTGGTGGACGACGTCAGCGAACTGCCTCGCGTAGATATTCCGGCATCGTGGGTGGATTTCGTGGTGGTGGCGGACAAGCCGTTCTACATCGAACCGCTGTTTACTCGCGACCCGCGTCACATCAAGCCTGTGCACGTGCTGATGGCGATGATGGCGATCCGCGGGATCTACGAAAAACACAACGTGCAGTCGCTGAACCACGGCATCGGTTTCAACACCGCCGCCATCGAATTGATCCTGCCGACCTACGGCGAATCCCTCGGCCTCAAAGGCAAGATCTGCCGCAACTGGACGCTCAACCCGCACCCGACGCTGATCCCGGCCATCGAAAGCGGTTGGGTCGAAAGCGTGCATTGCTTCGGCACCGAACTGGGCATGGAAAACTACATCGCCGCCCGCCCTGATGTGTTCTTCACTGGGCGTGACGGCTCGCTGCGTTCCAACCGGATGTTCTGCCAACTGGCCGGGCAGTACGCGGTAGACCTGTTCATCGGCGCGACCCTGCAAGTCGATGGCGATGGTCATTCCTCCACCGTCACCCGAGGTCGCCTCGCCGGTTTCGGCGGCGCACCGAACATGGGGCACGACCCACGCGGTCGGCGCCACGGCACTCCAGCCTGGCTCGACATGCGTCATGACGATTCGCAGCAACCGATGCTCGAACGCGGCAAGAAACTCGTAGTGCAGATGGTCGAGACCTTCCAGGAGGGCGGCAAACCGACCTTCGTCGAAACCCTCGACGCGGTGGAGGTGGCGAAGAAAAGCGGGATGCCGCTGGCGCCGATCATGATCTACGGCGACGACGTCACCCACTTGCTCACCGAAGAAGGCATCGCCTACCTGTACAAGGCGCGCTCGCTGGAAGAGCGTCAGGCGATGATCGCTGCGGTGGCCGGCGTCACTGCCATCGGCCTGCGCCACAATCCGAAAGACACCGAACGCATGCGCCGTGAAGGCCTGATCGCCTTGCCCGAAGACCTCGGCATCCGTCGCACCGACGCCTCCCGTGAATTGCTCGCGGCGAAAAGCGTGGCCGATCTGGTCGAGTGGTCCGGCGGCCTCTACAACCCGCCCGCCAAGTTCAGGAGCTGGTAATGCACGCACTCAACCTGCAACCGAAAACCATCACCCTCGCCGAACGGCTGGCGGATCTGGCCGTGGACGCGCTGATCGACGAAGCCGACCTGTCGCCGAAACCGGCGCTGGTCGACCGGCGCGGCAACGGTGCGCACACCGATCTGCATTTGGGATTGATGCACGCCTCGGCGCTGGCGCTGTGGCCGGCGTTCAAGGAAATAGCCGAAGCCGCGCTCGAGTTCGGCGAGATCGGCTTGCCGCTGCGCGAAGCGATCGGCCGCATCGGCCGGGAAGGCGAGCAAGCGATGCTCATCACCACCCGCGGCGTGAACACCCATCGCGGGGCGATCTGGGCGTTGGGCCTGCTGGTCACGGCGGCTGCGCTGGACACCAAATCCACCAGTGCCAGCGCCGTCACTCTGCGCGCTGCGCGTCTGGCATTGCTCGATGACCGTTATGCGCCGCGTCCGCTGAGTCATGGCGCGCAAGTCGCCCAACGCTACGGCGCCCGCGGTGCCCGCGAAGAAGCGCAACTCGGCTTCCCGTCCGTGGTGCAACGCGGCCTGCCGCAGCTCAAACGCAGCCGCGCCACCGGTCATGGCGAACAGAACGCTAGGCTCGACGCCTTGCTCGCAATCATGACCGACCTCGCCGACACCTGCGTGCTGTACCGCGCCGGCGAACCGGGTCTGCACGCCATGCAGCACGGCGCCCAGGCAGTGCTCGACGCCGGTGGCAGCGCCAGCCTTACCGGTCGCCGCCGCCTGCACGAACTGGATCAACAACTCATCGCATTGAATGCCTCGCCCGGTGGCGCCGCCGACTTGCTCGCCGCCACTCTGCTGCTTGATCGAATCGAGCGCGACGGCATCCTTCAGGGAGCGTTTTGATGGAAACCTTATCCTTTGAATTCCCCGCCGGGCAGCCGCCGCGTGGTCGGGCTCTGGTCGGTTGTGTCGGTTCCGGTGATCTCGAAGTGCTGATCGAACCGGGCCTGGCCGGCAAGCTGACGATCAATGTGCAGACCTCGGTCAATGGCGCCGAGCAGCGCTGGCAGCATCTGTTTGCGCGGATGTTCGACGGCACCACACCGCCAGCGATGGCCATCGATATCCACGACTTCGGCGCGACCCCGGGCGTGGTGCGTCTGCGTCTGGAGCAAGGCTTCGAGGAGCTCGGCCATGACTGACACCTCGGCACTTTTGCACAAACATTCGTTCGTCGAACTCGGCGCACGGCAGCGGGCGAAAGCCTTGCTCGACGCCGACACCTTCCGCGAACTGCTCGACCCGTTTCAACGCGTCATGTCGCCGTGGCTGGAACGTCAGGGCGTGGTGCCGCAGGCCGATGACGGCGTGGTGATCGCCAAGGGCCGCCTCGATGGTTTGCCGGTGGTGATCGCGGCGATTGAAGGCGCGTTTCAGGGCGGCAGCCTCGGCGAAGTCGGCGGCGCGAAGATCGCCGGCGCGCTGGAACTGGCCGCCGAGGACAACCGCAAAGGCATTCCGACCCGCGCCATCCTGCTGCTGGAAACCGGCGGCGTGCGCTTGCAGGAAGCCAACCTCGGGCTGGCGGCGATTGCCGATATCCACGCGGCGATTGTCGATCTGCAGCAGTACCAACCGGTGGTCGGCGTGGTGGCCGGCAGCGTCGGTTGCTTTGGCGGGATGTCGATTGCCGCCGCGCTGTGCAGCTATTTGCTGGTGACCCAGGAAGCACGCCTCGGCCTGAACGGCCCGCAGGTGATCGAGCAGGAAGCCGGGATCGAGGAATACGACTCCCGCGACCGGCCCTTCATCTGGAGCCTGACCGGTGGAGAGCAACGTTTCGCCAGTGGCTTGGTGGACCGCTATGTCGCCGATGACGTGGCGCAGATTCGCCAGCAGATCGGCGAGTTGCTGCAACAAGGCTTGCCGGCGCAACCGCGCAGTCAGCGGGCCGAGTGGTTCCTGCAACGCCTGACGAGCCTGGACACTGACAAGCAAATCGAGCCTTCGGTGGTTCGCGATCTGTATCAAGGAGAGCGCTCATGAGTGGTTATTCCGTGCGCGGTTTGAACTGGTTCAACGCCTTGAGCGCTGGCGCGAATGTGGTTGAAGGTTTGCCGCCATCGCTGAGGGTTGCCGACGGGCCACTTGGACGCTTTATCGCCGTGGTCGCCGATCCGCAAAACCGTTTCCCTCGCGCTCGCAATGGCGAAGTCGGTTTGCTCGAAGGCTGGGGGCTGGCGAAGGCTGTGGATGACGCGATCACCGCTGACCGTGACAGAACGCAAAAGCGCCCACTGATCGCCATCGTCGATGTGCCGAGCCAGGCCTACGGTCGCCGCGAAGAAGCCCTCGGCATTCATCAGGCTCTGGCCGGTGCGGCGGACGCTTATGCCCGCGCGCGTCTGGCCGGGCATCCGGTGATTGCGCTGCTGGTGGGCAAGGCCATGTCCGGGGCGTTTCTCGCTCACGGATATCAGGCCAATCGCTTGATCGCCCTGCGTGATCCGGGGGTGATGGTGCATGCGATGGGCAAGGCGTCGGCGGCGCGGGTGACCTTGCGCAGCGTTGAAGAACTGGAAGCCCTGGCGTCCAGCGTGCCGCCGATGGCCTATGACATCGACAGCTACGCCAGCCTCGGATTGCTCTGGGAAACCCTGTCGGTGCAGCAGATCGAACAGCCGACGGCGGAGGATCTGGCGCGAGTCAGCGAATGCCTGAAGCAAGCCATCGGCGATATTTCGGCGACTGATTTGAGCAATCGTCTCGGCGCGAAAAATCGCGAAGCCTCCAGCCGTGTACGTGAATTGCTGAGGGCGCAGTGGTGAACACGCCTCTGGCCCACGACCTGCTGTGGGGCATGACGCCAGCGCAGTTGCCGGCGGATGCGCCGCAGTGGGCGATTGATTCGCTGGCTGCCGGGCAACCGGTGGTGGTGCGGCGGGCGTTGAGTGAAGACGGATGCGTGGCGGTGGGCGTGCGCGGTCTGTTGCGCGAGCAGCGTTTGGCGGCGTTCATGGCGATCGATTCGATTGCCTGCCGGGTCAGTCCGGAAGCGCTTTGTCAGGTCGAGAGCGAACGTGATTTGCCGGTCATGCACGCGCTCCGGCAACTGCGGCCGGTGCTCGATGATTGCGGCTGGATCTGGGGTGTCAGTGGCAGTGCCGGGTTTGAATTGGCGAGCGGGTTTGCAGCCATGCACGAGGCCAGTGATCTCGATCTGATCCTGCGTACGCCACAACTCATCACCCGTAATCAGGCACGTAAATTGATCGCGGTTTTCGATCAGGCGATCTGCCGGGTCGACCTGCAATTGCAGACACCATTCGGTGCCGTTGCCCTGCGCGAATGGGCCGGAAATGCTTCGAGGGTGCTGCTGAAACACGCCCATGAAGCCTGTCTGGTGTCTGATCCGTGGAACCCGCAGGAGCAGGCAGCGTGAGCAGCCTGCTGGTGTTTCCCGGTCAGGGCGCGCAGCAGCCCGGCATGCTCCAGCGTTTGCCTCGGGAAACGCTGATCGAGGCCAGCGATGTGCTCGGTGAAGATGTCTTGCGGCTGGATTCCAGCGAAGCGTTGCGCAGCACCCGAGCGGTTCAGCTCTGCCTGCTGATCGCCGGGGTCGCAGCCTCGCGGCAGTTGTTGCAGGGCGGACTCACCGCCGATTACGTCGCCGGTCTGTCCATCGGTGCCTACCCGGCAGCGGTGGTCGCCGGAGCGTTGCGCTTCAGCGATGCGTTGCATCTGGTCAGCCTGCGCGGCGAGTTGATGCAGCAGGCTTATCCACAGGGCTTCGGCATGACCGCGATCATCGGCCTGCAATTATCCACAGTCGAAACGCTGCTGGCACAGGTGCACGGCGCAGAAACACCGGTGTACCTGGCCAACATCAACGCCGATAACCAGGTGGTGATTGCCGGCAGTGACCAGGCGATGCAAGCGGTCGCCGAGCTGGCGCGCGGTCGTGGCGCCGGTCTGGCAAAACGTCTGGCGGTCAGCGTGCCGTCGCACTGCCCGTTACTGGATGAGCCTGCGCAAACCCTCGCCGAAGCGTTCGCCAGGGTAGAACTGAAAACACCGAAAATCGCTTACCTGAGCGGCAGCCGCGCAAGGCCTGTGACCCAGGTAGAAGCGTTGCGCGACGACCTCGCCTTCAACATGTGCCGCGTGGTGGACTGGCGCGGCACCGTGCAAAGCGCTTACGAGCGCGGCGTACGTCTACAGATCGAACTGTCGCCCGGTGCGGTGCTGACCGGGCTGGCGCGCCGGGTGTTCGAACAGGGGACTGTCACTGCCTTCGACAGTGCCCGGCTCGACACCTTGCAGGCGCTGTTGCGTGAAGAGGAGGGCCGACGACCCTAAATCACCGACTCAGGCTTCGAACAACAAAAACAATTCGACGATGCACTTTGAGGACTACAACAATGATTATTTACGGTGTGGCGCTGCTGGCGATCTGTACGCTGGCAGGGGTGATCATGGGTGACCTGCTCGGCGTGCTGCTGGGGGTCAAATCCAACGTCGGCGGGGTCGGCATCGCCATGATCCTGTTGATCTGCGCGCGGTTGTGGATGCAGAAACGCGGCGGCATGACCAAGGATTGCGAGATGGGCGTCGGCTTCTGGGGCGCCATGTACATTCCGGTGGTGGTGGCTATGGCCGCGCAACAGAACGTCGTCACCGCCCTGCACGGCGGCCCGGTGGCGGTGCTGGCGGCGATCGGTTCGGTGGTGGTCTGTGGCTGCACGATTGCCTTGATCAGCCGCACCCACAAGGGCGAGCCATTGCCCGACGAACCGGCGGAAATCTCCCCGGTCGGCACGCCGGTAGGAGGTCGCTGATATGTGGGATCTCATTGAAAAAGGTCTGGAACACAACGGTCTGATCACCGCGTTCGCCTTCGTCGGCGTAATCATGTGGGTCTCGGTGATTCTCTCCAAACGCCTGACCTTCGGGCGGATTCACGGCTCGGCGATTGCCATCGTCATCGGCCTGGTGCTGGCCTGGGTCGGCGGGACGATGACGGGCGGGCAGAAGGGGCTGGCGGATCTGACGCTGTTCTCCGGCATCGGTCTGATGGGCGGCGCGATGCTGCGGGATTTCGCGATCGTTGCCACGGCGTTTGAAGTGCAGGCGACCGAGGCGAAGAAGGCCGGGATGATCGGCGTGATTGCGCTGCTGCTGGGCACGATCCTGCCGTTCATTGTCGGCGCGTGCATGGCTTACGCGTTCGGTTATCGCGATGCGGTGAGCATGACCACCATCGGCGCCGGTGCGGTGACTTACATCGTCGGGCCGGTGACTGGTGCGGCGATTGGCGCGACGTCGGATGTGATGGCGCTGTCGATTGCCACCGGGTTGATCAAGGCGATTCTGGTGATGGTCGGCACGCCGGTGGCGGCGCGCTGGATGGGCCTCGACAATCCGCGCTCGGCGATGGTGTTCGGCGGGCTGGCTGGGACCGTGAGTGGCGTGACGGCGGGGCTGGCGGCGACGGATCGGCGGTTGGTGCCTTATGGGGCGTTGACCGCGACCTTCCACACCGGACTTGGGTGCCTGCTTGGGCCATCGCTGCTGTTCTTCATCGTTCGCGGGATTGTTGGCTGAACGTCAAAAGCCCCTCACCCTAACCCTCTCCCGGAGGGAGAGGGGACCGACCGAGTTGGATGGGTCAGCTTTATCGACCTGAAATTTCCGTGTCGAACTCAGGACTCGAAACCGATGGAGATCTGCTCCCTTTCCCCCTCGCCCCCTTGGGGGAGAGGGCTGGGGTGAGGGGGTAAGCTTTTGATCTGCTTTTAATCACACCGCCAACTGGCGATTCGCATACATCCGACACTCCGCCAGCAAAGCCAGCAAATTCGGATCCCGCTCTTTTGCCTTCAAAAACACCACCCCGATGTGCTGCTGCAACCGGTACTTCTCCTGCAACGGAATCAGCTTCACCCGGTTCTCGTACACCGCCGCAATCCTCCCCGGCAGCAACGCGTAACCGACCCCGGAACTGACCATGCTCAGCAGGGTGAAGATGTCGTTGACCTGCATCGCTACCTTCGGCTCGAACCCCGCCTGCCGGAACACTCGGATGCCGTCCTGGTGGGTGGCGAAGCCTTGGGTGAGGGTGATGAAGGTTTCGTCGCGCACCTCCGCCAGATCCACTTCGCTGCGTTGGGCGAAGCGGGAATCGGCCGGGGTGGCGAGGAAGATGTCGTCGGAAAACAGCGGAATCTGCTCGCAGTCCGGGTCGTTGACGGTGTCGTCCAGCGACACCAGGATCGCGTCGACTTCCATGTTTTTCAGCTTGTAGAGCAGGTCGATGTTCGAGCCGAGGATCAGGTCGATGTTGAGTTCGCTGCGGCGGATCTTCAAACCCATGATCAGCTGCGGCACGGTTTTCACTGTCAGCGAATACAGCGAGCCGAGCTTGAAGCGCTCGGCCGAGAACCCGGCGGCTTCGCGGGTCAGGCGCACGCTTTCGACTACGTCCTGAATCAGTTTCTGCGCCCGCTCTTCGAGCACGTAGGCACTCTCCAGCGGCGTCAGGTTGCGTCCTTCGTGTTTGAACAACGGGCAGCGCAGGGCGCTTTCCAGCGAATGGATCGCGCGGTGCACGCTGACGTTGCTGGTCTGCAACTCGGCGGCGGCGCGGGCGAGGTTGCCGGTACGCATGAAGGCGAGGAACACCTCGAGTTTCTTCAGGGTCAATTCTTCGTCGATCAGCATGGCGCGGACTCTTCTTGGTATCGGTCGATTGTGCCCAAATATCAGGACAGACGCAGGCCCGCGTTGAACGGAAACATTGCGCTTTTACGCTCAAGGCCCGAGCCTTGCGTGTTGCGGTAACGAAATCGAGGTGTGCGACACATGTATCACGGAGAAAAACTGAACGCCTGGACGCATCTGGTCGGTGCGGTAGCGGCGTTTGTCGGAGGCGTCTGGATGCTGGTGATCGCCAGCCTCGACGGCAGCCCGTGGAAGATCGTCAGCGTGGCGATTTACGCCTTCACCTTGCTGGTGCTCTACAGCGCGTCCACCGTTTACCACAGCGTGCGCGGGCGCAAGAAAGCGATCATGATGAAGGTCGATCACTTTTCGATCTACTTGCTGATCGCCGGCAGTTACACGCCGTTCTGCCTGGTGACTTTGCGCGGGCCGTGGGGCTGGACGTTGTTCGGGATTGTCTGGGGGCTGGCGCTGATAGGCATTCTGCAAGAGATCAAGCCGCGCTCGGAGGCGCGGATCCTGTCGATCGTGATCTACGCGGTGATGGGCTGGATCGTGCTGGTGGCGGTAAAGCCGCTGATAGCAGCGCTCGGGACGGCGGGGTTTGCCTGGCTGGCCTCGGGCGGTGTGCTGTACACCGTGGGGATCATCTTTTTTGCCCTTGATCACCGGTTGCGACATGCCCACGGGATCTGGCATCTGTTCGTGATCGCCGGGAGCCTGCTGCATTTTGTGGCGATTCTGTTTTACGTCCTTTAAGCGCCCATCAGCCGACCGAGTTGTTCGCCGGCGCGCTGACTGAAGATCTGCAGCAAATCATTCAGCGTATGTGGCGGTGGTTCGGTGGCGCGAGTCACCGCGTACAGCGTGATCGGCAGCGGCGGGGCGAGAGGGCGGATAGTGGTGGTGGCCGATGAGGCACCCAGCGCGGTGAACGGATCGATCACCGCGACCCCGGCGCCGGACTCCACCATCGCCCGCGCCAGCGAATACGTCTGCACGGCAATCCGCACACGCGGCGGTGGCTCGACCGCTTCGAGATAACTATCGAGGCGGGCGGCCAGCGGGTCGGCGCTGGACAGCCCGATCAGCGGCGCTCCCGCCAACGCCATCAGCGGCAACGGCTGACCGGCATCTTCCTCCGGCCAATAACCTCTCGGTGCCAATGCCACCAGAACTCCCGAGGCCAACGCCTGGGCCTTCAGCCCCGGATGGTCCGGCAACTGCAACGTCAGCGCCACGTCCACTTCGCGCATCAGCAGGTTCTGCATCAACTCGCGGCTGTGGGCGCTCGACAGTTCGCAGGCGATGTCCGGGAATTGCGCGGTCCACTGCTGGATCGCCGGCGGCAGCAACGACAGCGCCAGCGCCGGGGTCGCGCCGATCCGCAGGCTGTGGCCGGGTTCGCGGCGCAGGCTCTGGGCCAGACGCCGCACGCCTTGCAGGCTTTCGGTGACCTTATCGACTTCGCGCTCCAGCTCCAGCGCTTCCGGGGTTGCCTGCAACTTGCCGCGCACCCGCAGAAACAACGGAAAGCCCAGTTGCTGCTCGGCGTGCTGTAGCACCTTGGTCACCGCCGGTTGCGAGACATGCAGCAGCTGCGCAGCGGCACTGACCGAGCCGGTCTGGCGAATGGCCTGGAAAATCTCGATATGACGAAGGCGCATGATGATCCCATAACCTTTGTTTATAGGCCTGGCATCTTTATTCATTGTTCGGCGCCTGTCACCTCACCCTAACCTCGGCCTCGTCTTCAAGAACGATTAAGGACGGACATGGCTCAGCGTGTGTGCATCATCGGCGGTGGCGTGATCGGGTTGGCAACGGCCTGGGCGCTGGTGCGCGACGGTTTCGAAGTGACAGTGGTCGAGGCGCGGCAGGCGCTGGGCAGCGAAACCAGTTTTGCCAACGGCGGCCAGTTGTCCTATCGCTACGTCGCGCCGCTGGCCGATGCCGGCGTACCGTTGCAGGCAATCGGCTGGATGCTGCGCGGCGACTCACCGCTGAAGCTGCGGCCGCGCCTGGACCCGGCGCAGTGGCGCTGGATGGCCTCGTTTCTCGCCGCATGCCGCACCTCGGTCAACCGCGAAAACGCCGCGCATCTGTTGCGTCTGGCGTTGTTCAGCCAGAGCACCCTGAAACGCTGGCGCGAGGACGACGGGCTGGTCGGTTTCAACTGGCGGCGCAACGGCAAACTGGTGACCTTTCGCAACGCCGCCAGCTTCGAGCATGCACGCAAAGGCCTCGCCGATCCGCAGCAACAGCAGGTGTTGTCCGCCGCCGAATGTGCGCTGCTGGAACCGGCACTGGCCGATGCGCCGTTTGTGGGCGCGATCTACACGCCGGATGAAGAAGTCGGCGACTGTCACGGATTCTGCCAACAGTTGGCGGCGCGATTGAAGGCGTCGGGTCGCTGCGAGTTTCACCTCGGTCAGGCAGTCACCGGCATTCTTCACAGCCACGGCGTCGTCACGGCGATTGAGCTTGGTGACGAAACCCTGCCGGTCGAACAGCTGGTGATCGCCGCCGGCCATCGCAGCCCGTTGCTGGCGCTTCCCGGCCTGCGCCTGCCGTTGTACCCGCTGAAGGGCTACAGCCTGACCGTGCCGATCGGCGACGAGCATCGAGCACCGGACGTGAGCATCACCGACTACGACCGCAAGATCGTCTACGCGCGTATCGGCGAACAACTGCGCGTAGCGGCGATGGTCGACATCGTCGGTTTCGACCCGGCGGTGGATCCTGAGCGGCTGGCGCTGATCAAACGTCAGGCGCGCGACACCTTTCCCGACGCCGGCAACTACGACGCGGCCGTGGAGTGGGCCGGCATGCGCCCGGCCACCCCCACCGGCGTTCCGCTGCTGGGCGCCACGGCGTATCGCAATCTGTGGCTCAACCTCGGCCACGGCGCGCTGGGTTTCACCCTGGCCTGCGGCAGCGGGCAGTTGCTCAGCGAACTGATCGGCCAGCAGCGCACATCCATTGATCTGCACGGGTTCAATCCCCGTGCGGCGTGACGGTTTCTGCTAAAACACCCCACCCACAACGGAGAATAACAATGCAAAAAATCACGTTGCTCGGCTGCACTCTGGCGCTGGTTTTCGGCGCTCAGGCGCAGGCCAATGAAGTGCCGCTGACCGGTACGCTCGGCAAGATCGCCAGCACCAACAGCATCACCCTGGGTTATCGCGATGCGTCGGTGCCGTTCTCGTATGTGGGCGATCACACCGGTCAGCCGATGGGGTATTCGGTGGAACTGGCGGACAAGATCGTCGAGCGCATCCAGCAGCAACTGGCGTTGCCGGAGCTGAAGGTGAAGTACAACCTGGTGACGTCGCAGACGCGGATTCCGCTGGTGCAGAACGGCACGGTCGACCTTGAATGCGGCTCCACCGGAGTGACCGCCGAACGGCAGAAACAGGTCGCGTTTTCCTACGGTTTCATCTACGTCAAAGGGCAGCTGCTGACCGCCAGGGACAGCGGCATCCACAGCTTCGACGACCTGCGCGGCAAGAACGTGGTGACCACCGCCGGCACCACTAACGAGCGTTATCTGAAGAGCTACAACCTCGACCACAAACTGAAAATGTTCGTGATTAGCGCCAAGGATCACGGCGAGGCGTTCCAGATGCTGCAATCGGGACGCGCGGCGGCGTTCTACATGGACGATGCGCTGCTTTACGGCGAACGGGCCAAGGCGCGCGATCCGCACAACTGGGTCGTGGTGGGGGAGGAGCAGTCGCGGGAAATCTACAGCTGCATGGTGCGCAAGGATGATCCGCAATTTCTCGCGCTGGTCAACGGTGTGCTGGCCGACCTGTACAGCTCGGGGGAGATCAACGGGATCTACCGCAAGTGGTTCGAACAGCCGATCCCGCCGAAGGGCCTGAACCTTGAGTTCCCGATGACCAGCGAACTCAAGGCAATCATTGCCAGACCAACCAGTGATCCGGTGCAGTGACGGGTTAGAAATCACCCCACAGTTGCTGCGCCACCGCCAGCGCCACAACCGGCGCAGTCTCGGTGCGCAGCACGCGCGGGCCGAGGCGGGCGGCGTGGAAACCGTTGGCCTTGGCTTGCTCGACTTCGGTGTCGGACAGGCCGCCTTCGGGGCCGATCAGGAACGCCAGGGTCGATGGTTTGGCATGGCTGACCAGCGGCTCGGCCACCGGGTGCAGCACCAGTTTCAGTTCGGCTTGCGTCTGTTTCAGCCAGTCGGCCAGCAACAGTGGTGGATGAATCACCGGTACTCGCGAACGACCGCATTGCTCGCAAGCGCTGATCGCCACCTGACGCCAGTGCAGCAGGCGTTTGTCGGCGCGTTCGTCCTTGAGGCGGACTTCGCAGCGCTCGCTGAAGATCGGGGTGATTTCAGTCACGCCCAGCTCGGTGGCTTTCTGGATTGCCCAGTCCATCCGCTCGCCCCGGGACAGGCCCTGGCCGAGGTGGATTTGCAGCGGTGATTCGACCTGACCGGCGAACTGCTCGTCGATTTGCACCACCACGCGTTTCTTGCCGACTTCCACCAGCGATCCGCGAAACTCGTGGCCGGAGCCGTCGAACATCTGCACCGCATCGCCCTCGGTCATGCGCAGCACGCGGCTGATGTAATGCGCCTGGGCTTCCGGCAGTTCGTGTTCGCCGGTGCTGAGCGGGGCGTCGATAAAGAAGCGGGACAGTCTCATTTCGGGTCTCTCTGATTAGATCGTTCCCACGCTCCGCGTGGGAATGCAGCTCGGGACGCTCTGCGTCCCAAGAGCGGACGCAGAGCGTCCGGTGAGGCATTCCCACGCAAACGGTTCGACGCCTCGACGTGGGAACGAGCCTTCAACTCAAGTAAGTTAGATCAGCCCGGATCACGGAACCCGGGATGGAAATCCTTCGGCACCGCCACACTGACGCTGTCACGGGTGGCGATGTCGATGCCTTCGCTGGCGACTTCGGCGAGGAAGTCGATCTGCTCCGGGGTGATCACGTACGGCGGCAGGAAATACACCACGCTGCCCAGCGGACGCAGCAACGCGCCACGCTCCAGCGCATGCTGGAACACCTTCAGACCGCGACGTTCCTGCCACGGATAAGCCTCTTTCGTGGCTTTGTCCTTGACCATCTCGATCGCCAGGACCATGCCGGTCTGACGCACTTCCGAAACATTCGGATGATCCACCAGATGCGCTGTCGCCGACGCCATGCGCTGGGCCAGCGCCCGGTTGTTCTCGATCACGTTGTCCTGCTCGAAAATATCCAGGGTCGCCAATGCCGCCGCACAGGCCAGCGGGTTGCCGGTGTAGCTGTGCGAATGCAGGAAGGCACGCAGGGTCGGGTAATCGTCGTAGAAGGCGCTGTACACCTCGTCGGTGGTCAGGCACGCCGCCAACGGCAGATAACCGCCGGTCAGGGCTTTCGACAGGCACAGGAAGTCCGGGCGGATGCCGGCCTGCTCGCAGGCGAACATCGTCCCGGTGCGGCCGAAGCCGACGGCGATTTCGTCGTGAATCAGATGCACGCCGTAACGGTCGCAGGCTTCGCGCAAAAGCTTGAGATAGACCGGGTGGTACATGCGCATGCCGCCGGCGCCCTGGATCAGCGGCTCGACGATCACGGCAGCGACGCTGTCGTGGTTCTCGGCCAGCGTCTGTTCCATGGCCGCGAACATGTTGCGCGAATGCTCTTCCCAGCTCATGCCCTGCGGGCGCAGGTAACAATCCGGGCTCGGCACCTTGATGGTGTCCATCAGCAGGGCTTTGTAGGTTTCGGTGAACAACGGCACGTCACCGACCGCCATCGCCGCCATGGTTTCGCCGTGATAGCTGTTGGTCAGGGTCACGAAGCGCTTCTTGTTCGGCTGGCCGCGGTTGAGCCAGTAGTGAAAGCTCATTTTCAGCGCGACTTCGATGCAGGACGAACCGTTATCGGCGTAGAACACCCGGTTCAGGCCTTCCGGCGTCATCTTCACCAGACGCTCGGACAGCTCGATCACTGGCTGATGGCTGAAACCGGCCAGAATCACGTGTTCCAGCTGATCGACCTGATCCTTGATGCGCTGGTTGATGCGCGGGTTGGCGTGGCCGAACACGTTGACCCACCAGGAGCTGACCGCATCCAGATAACGCTTGCCTTCGAAGTCTTCCAGCCAGACGCCTTCACCGCGCTTGATCGGAATCAGCGGCAGCTGTTCGTGGTCTTTCATCTGGGTGCAGGGATGCCACAGCACCGCGAGATCGCGTTGCATCCACTGGTTGTTCAAGCCCATGTTCAGTCTCCTCGAGGCGGCTCGCGTCAGGCGCGGGCAAACAATCGCGCAAGCCTATGCAATGCGTCGCGCCGGGACAACCCATTGTGTCGATTGAGCTACTTTGTATGGGCCGATAGACGTCGCTGGCGGCGTTTTGATGGCTGACGTATTCTTCGCGGTTCTTTGGGTCGTCTGACCCGCAAAACTGCATTTTCCTACGTGTTTATCCGGAGTTCGCTGAATGTCTGTCGGTTGGCTGCGCGCCTGTGCGCTAGTGGTGTTGGGGCTGTTTAGCGTTACGGCGCTGGCCAAGGATAAAACCGCAATCGTGATCGGCGGCGGCCTGTCGGGCCTGACGGCGGCTTACGAACTGCAGAACAAGGGCTGGCAGGTCACGCTGCTCGAAGCCAAACCGAGCCTGGGCGGTCGCTCGGGCATGGCCACCAGCGAGTGGATCGGCAACGACAAGACTCAACCGGTGCTGAACAAATACGTATCGACCTTCAAGCTGAACACCACGCCGGCGCCTGAATTCGTACGGACTCCGGGTTACCTGATCGACGGCGAGTATTTTTCCGCCGCCGACCTGACCGCCAAACAGCCTGCCACGGCCGAAGCGCTCAAGCGCTACGAGAAAACCCGTGACGATCTGGCGCGCTCGATCGACGATCCGCAGAACCCGGCGGCGACCAACACCCTGCACGCTCTGGACCAGATCAACGTCTCGAGCTGGCTCGACAAGCAGAACCTGCCGGCCACCGCACGTCAGCTGATCAACCAGGACATCCGCACCCACTACGACGAGCCTTCGCGCCTGTCGCTGCTGTACTTCGCACAGCAGAGCCGGGTGTATCGCGGCGTGTCCGACCGTGACCTGCGCGCTTCGCGTCTGGTCGGTGGCAGCCCGGTGCTGGCTCAGGCCTTCGTCAAACAGCTGAAAACCATCAAGACCAACTCGCCAGTATCTGCCATCACCCAGGACAAGGACGGCGTGACCGTCAAGGTCGGCAGCGTTGGCTACCAGGCCGATTACGTTGTGCTGGCGGTGCCGTTGCGCGCCCTCAACAAGATCCAGCTGACTCCGGCGCTGGACGCCCAGCACCTGGCCGCGATCAAAGGCACCAACTACGGCTGGCGCGACCAGATCATGCTGAAGTTCAAGACGCCGGTATGGGAAAGCAAGGCGCGGATGTCCGGCGAGATCTATAGCAACACCGGCCTGGGCATGTTGTGGATCGAGCCGGCTCTGAAGGGCGGCGCGAACGTGGTGATCAACCTGTCCGGCGACAACGCCCGCGTCATGCAGGCCTTCGGCGACAAGCAGATGGTCGATCAGGTGCTGATTCGTCTGCACACGTTTTATCCACAGGCCCGTGGCTCGTTCACCGGTTATGAAATCCGTCGCTACAGCACCGATCCATCGACCGGTGGTTCCTACCTGGCCTTCGGCCCTGGCCAGATCAGCAAATTCTGGCGCCTGTGGGAGCGTCCGCTGCAGCGCGTAGCGTTTGCCGGCGAACACACCGACACCTTGTACCCGGGCACGCTGGAAGGCGCACTGCGCACCGGTCAGCGCGCGGCCAGTCAGGTTGAAGACCTGGCGGCGGGCAAATCCTTCGAACCGGCCAAAGTCGGCCCGGCAGCAGCCACCGCCGCAGCGGCAGGTGCAGCGGGTGCGGCAGTGGCGGCGAAGAAAGGCAACTTCTTCACCAACCTGTTCGGCGGTTCGGACGACGATAAGAAACCGGAACCGGTAAAAGCGCCAGAGCCGGCACCTGCTCCAGCCGCCCCAGCGCCTGCACCGACCCCGGCTCCTGCGCCAGCCCCGGTGGAAGCACCGAAGCCAGCAGTTCCGGTAAAAGCCGAGCCAGCCAAGAAAGCGGCAGCCAAGCCAGCAGCGAAGAAACCGGCGGCGAAGACCGAAGCGAAAAAAGCTCCGGCCAAACCAGCGGCGAAAAAAGCTGAACCGGCGAAGCCAGCGGCTAAACCGGCGGCAACCACCGAGACCAAAGCGCAGTAAGGCTTTGCGGTAAATGAAAAAGCGCGGCTTTCAGGCCGCGCTTTTTTTTGCCCGTGATTCACAACATCCCGCCACACTTTTGTCTTTAATCTTTCCTTAACTCCCCTGTTCAAGACTCTTGATCGTATTTCTCGATATTTCAAAGCGAAATTTTCCGCTTTAATTCGATAGATAACTCGCTAGTCTTGGTTCGCAGTTCTCACAGGATTTGGGCAATGCAGCTACGTAACTCTTCTTCGCGCTACGGTTGGGTCAGCATCTTCATGCACTGGGGCGTGGCGCTGGTGGTCTTCGGGCTGTTCGCGCTGGGTCTGTGGATGGTGGGGCTGGATTACTACAGCACCTGGCGCAAAGACGCGCCGGATCTGCACAAGAGCATCGGTCTGGTGCTGCTGGGTGTGATGGTGTTGCGGGTGTTGTGGCGCTTTGTCAGTCCACCGCCGCCAACGTTGCAAAGCTACAGCCGCATGACCCGCATCGGTGCGAAGTTTGGCCATGGGTTCCTCTACCTTGCGCTGTTCGCCGTGATGATTGCCGGTTACCTGATTTCCACCGCAGACGGTGTCGGGATCCCGGTGTTTGGCCTGTTTGAAGTTCCTGCACTGGTTTCCGGACTACCGGATCAGGCAGATACCGCCGGTGTGATTCATCTCTGGCTGGCATGGGCGCTGGTAATTTTTTCCGGCCTTCATGCGTTGGCAGCATTGAAGCACCACTTTATCGATCGTGATGCGACCCTGACACGAATGCTGGGACGCAAAGCCTGATGTTCAACCTCGACTCCAAAGGAAAACAAAGCATGTTGAAAAAGACTCTGGCCGCTCTGGCAATCGGCTCTGCCGTCCTGTCCGCCAACGTGATGGCCGCTGACTACGTGGTTGACAAAGAAGGCCAGCACGCCTTCGTCGACTTCAAGATCAGCCACCTGGGCTACAGCTTCATCACCGGTACCTTCAAGGACATCGATGGCAAGTTCAGCTTCGACGCTGCCAAGCCTGAAGACAGCAAGATCGAGTTCAACGTGAACACCGCCAGCGTGTTCACCAACCACGCCGAGCGCGACAAGCACATCGCCAGCGCTGACTTCCTGAACGCCAGCAAGTTTGCCAAGGCGACCTTCGTCTCCACCAGCGTCAAGTCCACCGGTGCCAACACCGCTGACGTGACCGGCGACCTGACCATCCTGGGCGTCACCAAGCCAGTGGTCGTGAAGGCGACCTTCCTGGGCGAAGGCAAGGATCCATGGGGTGGCTACCGTGCCGGCTTCGAAGGCACCACCACCATCAAGCGTTCCGATTTCGGCAAGCAGAAAGACCTGGGCCCGAAGTCCGACGCGGTCGAGCTGTACGTTTCGTTTGAAGGTGTGAAAGCGAAGTAATTTTCGCCGGCCACACAAAAACGCCCCCGGTCTTGCGATCGGGGGCGTTTTTTATTGCCCGCCGTAATTCTCGTCTCGGCGGCCTGCAAAAAAAATGCCCCGGTTTTCAGGCCGGGGCATTTTTCATTGCGGTGGAAAACTCAGCGATTGCGGGTCAGCAAGGCCGGTTTTTCACCGCGTGGGCGGCTTGGCAGTTGATCCAGCTGCTCAGGCGTCGGGAAGCGGTCGGCTTTCGATTCCTTGTGCATGATCTTCGGCCCGCTGCTGCGCGGGTTCTGCACGGCCGGTTCAGCGCGTTGCTGATCGTCACGGGCCGGGCGGCGGTTGCGCGGGTTTTCGTCGCGACGACCCTGGCCGTCACGCGGTGCACCGTTGCGTGGGCCGCTGCGCTTGCCTGGCGGGGTGCCGGTGCTCGAACCGTTGCTGTTGCGCGGGCCGTTCTGGCGACCTTGCGACTGACCGCCGCGGGGTGCGCCCGAACCTGCGCCTTGCGCCGGAGCGCCTGGACGACGGTTGCGACCACCGGCCGGAGCCTGCTTCGGCACGTAATCGACGCGGTTACCGAAGTTATCGATATCGTCGTCGAGGAATTCGTCCGGAGCACGGTCAGCAGCGGCGCGTGGCGGCTGGCTTGGCTGGCGCTGTTCGCGGGCCGGGGTGCCTTCACGCGGCTTTTGTTGACGGGCTGGAGGCTCGCCACGATCGCCGGCCGGTTTTTCCTTGCCCTTGTCTTTGCCTTTGTCTTTACGACCGCCGCCACCGCCGCCGCCATTCGGGCCGTCGCCGCGTGGGCCACGGGCATTGCGCGGGTTGCGCATGTCCGGACGCTCACGGGCTTCGGGCTTCTCGGCCTCGATGGTGCTGGCATCGAAGCCCATCAGGTCGCCGTCGGCGATTTTCTGCTTGGTCATGCGTTCGATGCTTTTCAGCAGTTTTTCTTCGTCCGGTGCGACCAGCGAGATCGCCTCGCCCGAACGACCGGCACGGCCAGTGCGGCCGATACGGTGCACGTAGTCTTCATCGACGTTCGGCAGTTCGAAGTTGACCACGTGTGGCAACTGGTCGATGTCCAGACCGCGCGCCGCGATGTCGGTGGCAACCAGGATGCGCACTTCACCGGCCTTGAAGTCGGCCAGAGCTTTGGTGCGGGCGTTCTGGCTCTTGTTACCGTGGATCGCTACAGCCGGCAGGCCGTGCTTGTCCAGGTACTCGGCCAGACGGTTGGCGCCGTGCTTGGTGCGGGTGAACACCAGCACCTGTTCCCACGCGCCGGCGGTGATCAGGTGGGCCAGCAGCGCACGCTTGTGGCTGGCTGGCAGGCGGAATACGCGTTGTTCGATGCGCTCGACTGTGGTGTTCGGCGGCGTCACTTCGATGCGTTCCGGGTTGTGCAGCAGCTTGCCGGCAAGATCCGTGATGTCTTTGGAGAAGGTCGCCGAAAACAGCAGGTTCTGACGCTTGGCCGGCAGACGCGCGAGGACTTTCTTCACGTCGTGAACGAAGCCCATGTCGAGCATGCGGTCGGCTTCGTCGAGCACGAGGATTTCAACGTGGGACAGATCGACGCTGCCCTGGCCGCACAGGTCGAGCAGACGACCCGGGCACGCAACGAGGACGTCCACGCCACGGGACATGGCCTGAACCTGCGGGTTCATGCCGACGCCGCCGAAGATGCAGGCGCTGACGAATTTCAGGTCACGGGCGTAGATCTTGAAGCTGTCGTGAACCTGGGCCGCGAGTTCGCGGGTCGGGGTCAGGACCAGCACGCGCGGTTGGCGCGGGCCGTGACGCTGGGATTTGTCCGGGTGGCCGTTGGGGAACAGCCGCTCCAGGATCGGAAGGGCGAAACCGCCGGTTTTACCGGTACCTGTCTGTGCCGCAACCATCAGGTCGCGACCTTGCAACACGGCGGGAATGGCCCGCTGTTGCACCGGAGTAGGCTCGGTATAGCCCGCATCTTCGATAGCGCGGACCAAAGCCTCGGAGAGACCGAGGGAAGCAAAGGACATGAGTAATCCTGTTTCAGTTAGGGCTTGGCCCAATGGGAGTCTTGCCTGGCGCGAATGGCGTTTAAGAGGACGCAATCCCGTCCGGTCCTGCTGCGGTTCCGAAGGCACGTCCGGAGCGCTCGCGCGGGCTGAAAAGCTGCGCTGTAGCGGGTCGGGAGGCCTGTTACGGTTCCGGGCGTCCGGGCGTGAGCCTGGCGGGAACGCCGGAGTATAACAGAGCAATCACTGCGCGCCGCTTTCCTGCTGCTCAACGGTTTTGCCGCTGGCGGTTGCACTGCCCAGTGGCGCCGTCAGGGCGGGGGCCGCGCCGTAGCGGGCGCTGAGCTCGGTATAGGCCGGTTCGCGCTTGAAACGCTTGAGTTCGGCGCCGAAGCGCTGCACCAGCAAATCCATCCCGGCATTGCGCCGCACGGCCAGAAACTGGCTCTGGCGGCTGATGACCGTGGGGTTTTCCGTGATCTTGTCGCGAATGCCCAGTTCATCGAGCAAATGCTGACCCACGCGGCGATCAGTGATCAGCAGGTCGATGCGCCCGCGCACCAGTTTGCCGAAATTGGCTTCGTGGGTCGGGGCCGGCTCGCGGGTGAACAGCGTCGATTCGCGAAAGTCGGGGCTGTACAGATAGCCCGGCGAGGTGCCGACCGTCAGGCCTTTGAGGTCTTCAAGGCTGTGAAAAGGGTGCGGACGCTCGTTGGCGTAGAACATCACGAACTCGACGTCCGACAGCGGTTCGCTAGGGTAGAGCAGGGTGGCGTCGCGTTCGTCGCTGTGGAAGATGTCCAGCGCGCCGTCGGCCTGGCCGGTTTCGAGCATCGACAGGCAGCGTTTCCAGGGCAAAAACTGCCATTCGACTTCGATGCCCAAGCGCTTGAATACGATGGCGGTGGTTTCGTAGTCCAGCCCGAGATTCTTGCCGCCTTGTTCATAGACATACGGTGCCCATGGCTCGGTGACAATGCGCAACTTCTCGCCCCGAGCAGCGAAGCTCAGGCAAGTAAACAGCAAAACGCTCAGCAACTGGACAATGACAGGCATGGCCTGAGGTTAGTACGCGAATCGCCTGATGAGAAGCTCTGGCATGCATGTTTAACGCTGCAAGCGAAGAGTTTCGATGCGATGCCGCTATTTGCCGGATGAATTGAGCAGGTGCTGATGAATTGTCGTGTAGCGCGAGCCCAGAACCAGTCTGACCAGTCTTCTGCTGAACCATTCTTCCAGCAAATGCTGACAAACTTTCTTGCCAATCCTTTCCTGCTGGTTTTTCAGTGCCTTTTCCCACCACACCGGTGCGCAGGCCTGGTCGAATTCGTTGGGGTGCTTATAGCAACCGTAGAGAATTTCGCGAATGAACTGGCGAAGGTGCGCGGGCAGCATCAGGGTGATGACTTTGTACAGCATGCGCTGCATACGTGGCGGACGTGGCAGTCGCGCGGAAACGAGACGGGTGTCATCCAGTGCAGCCTGACAGGTCGGGTTGTCGCCATGCTTGGCGACCCAGGCCTGAACCTTGGCCCTGAACAGCTGCTTGCGGCTCCAGTAGTGATGAATCAGGTCCGGACACTTCTTGATGTCCAGTGTGCGATAGGCTGCCACTGACAGGCAGAACTCTTCCAGGGTGTAGGCACCTTGGGCGAGCGGGAACAGCTCGTCGATCAGCGCAATCGAGCGATCAAGCACTTGCGCATCTTGGCGATGCAGGCCGATGACGCCAGAGTTGAGCAGCATCATTTGATCGTCAGCCAGGCCTCTCTCCAGCAGGGTTTTCGACAGAGCGCTGTAGAGCAGGTTTTCCTTGTTGGTGCCGTATTGCAAGTAGTAGTCATTGCACAGCAGCGTGCCGGGTTGCACCCGTTCGAACAGTTTGACTGGCGAGCAATGAAAAAAAGTGTCGGTGTCGATCAGCAAGGCTGTCTCGGACTCTTCGAGCACCGTTCGCAAGGCAACGTGTTTGGTGCGGAAGTGGTAGCCGTGAGGTTCGCTCCAGCGCTGACGGGTGGCAGCATCGAGGGGACGCACTCGTACCGGGAGTTTTTCGTAAGGCTGCGGATTGTCACTGAACACCTGGATATCAATCGTCACATCTGGTGATTCACGAAGCCAGGCCAGGGCACTCGCGATGCTGAACACGGCTTCCTGGTGATAGGTTTCAGAGCCAAAAACCAGGTAGACGAGTTGAGGGCGTGGGTTCGAAGAATCGCAGATCATTGACGACAACATTCCATTGGTACTTTTAAATGTAAAAAGGCCCTCTGAAGAGGGCACTTTTTACTGTCTTGAATCGTTTAGCGCGGCAACTTCAGATTATTCCAGATCGCCAGGCTCGGTTCCGCCTGGTTCATGGAATAGAAGTGCAGGCCAGGCGCGCCGCCTTGCAGCAGGCGTTCGCACATCTCGCTGACGACCTGTTCACCAAAGCGCTGAATGCTCTGGCTGTCATCGCCGTAGGCTTCCAGTTGCTTGCGGATCCAGCGCGGGATTTCCGCACCGCAGGCATCGGAGAAGCGTGCGAGTTTGCTGTAGTTGGTGATTGGCATGATGCCCGGAACGACCGGAATGTCCACGCCCAGCGCCTGCAACCGGTCGACAAAGTAGAAGTAGCTGTCGGCGTTGAAGAAGTACTGGGTGATCGCGCTGTCGGCGCCGGCACGGGCCTTGCGCACGAAGTTGGCGAGATCGTCTTCGTAGTTGCGCGCTTGCGGATGCATCTCCGGGTAGGCGGCGACTTCGATGTGGAAATGATTGCCGGTTTCCTCACGAATGAATTCAACCAGTTCATTGGCGTGACGCAGTTCGCCGCTGGTCATGCCCATGCCGGACGGCAGATCACCGCGCAGGGCGACGATGCGCTTGATGCCGGCAGCCTTGTAATCGTTCAGCAGGCCGCGCAGGTCGTCCTTGCTGTCGCCGACGCACGACAGGTGCGGGGCGGCGGGGATTTTGACTTCGCTTTCCAGCTGCAGAACGGTGTTCAGCGTGCGGTCACGGGTCGAACCGCCCGCGCCGTAGGTGCAGGAAAAGAAGTCAGGGTTGTAGGTGGCCAACTGACGGGCAGTGGCGAGCAGTTTTTCATGCCCAGCATCGGTCTTGGTCGGGAAGAACTCGAAGCTGTAGCGACGTTCTTGGGACATGGAGGAAGCCTCCAGTTACGAGCGGCAAGCTACAAGCTGCGAGAGAAGCGGAGGTGCGCTGATCTCTCGTGCGTGAAACCTGCTGCCTGAAACTGTTCTGAAATAGGGGCAGAGCTCTCAAGCTTCGTACGGCAAGTCCGGCTTTTGACCTTGCTTGCCGCTTGAAGCTTGTAGCTCGCAGCTGCTCTTGTCTTAGTAGCGGTAAGCGTGCGGCTTGAACGGGCCTTCGACGGTCACGCCGATGTAGTCAGCCTGTTGCTTGGTCAGTTGAGTGACCACGCCGCCGAAGCCGCGGACCATTTCCAGGGCCACTTCTTCGTCGAGTTTCTTCGGCAGTACTTCAACGGTCAGACGCTCGGCTTTCTGGGCTGGCGACAGGTCGGCGTACTTCTGGCCGAACAGGAAGATCTGCGCCAGAACCTGGTTGGCGAACGAACCGTCCATGATGCGGCTTGGGTGACCGGTAGCGTTGCCCAGATTCACCAGGCGGCCTTCGGCCAGCAGGATCAGGTAGTCGTCGTTCTGAGCGTCGAAAGCGCCCGGGCCGGTACGGTGGATCTTGTGTACCTGTGGCTTCACTTCTTCCCATGCCCAGTTCTTGCGCATGAAAGCGGTGTCGATTTCGTTGTCGAAGTGACCGATGTTGCAGACAACGGCGCGCTTCTTCAGGGCTTTGAGCATGTTTGCGTCGCAAACGTTGACGTTACCGGTGGTGGTCACGATCAGGTCGATCTTGCCCAGCAGCGCTTTGTCGATGCTTGCTTCAGTACCATCATTGATACCGTCGATGAACGGCGAAACCAGTTCGAAACCGTCCATGCAAGCTTGCATGGCGCAGATCGGGTCAACTTCGGAAACCTTGACGATCATGCCTTCCTGACGCAGGGACTGGGCCGAGCCCTTGCCCACGTCACCGTAACCGATGACCAGCGCTTGCTTGCCGGACAGCAGGTGGTCGGTGCCGCGCTTGATGGCGTCGTTCAGGCTGTGACGGCAGCCGTACTTGTTGTCGTTCTTGGACTTGGTCACCGAGTCGTTGACGTTGATGGCCGGGATTTTCAGCTCGCCTTTGGCCAGCATGTCCAGCAGGCGGTGCACGCCGGTGGTGGTTTCTTCGGTCACGCCGTGGACGCGGTCCAGAACCTGTGGGTATTTCTTGTGCAGCAGCTCGGTCAGGTCGCCGCCGTCGTCGAGGATCATGTTGGCGTCCCATGGCTGGCCATCTTTCAGGATGGTCTGCTCCAGGCACCACTCGTACTCTTCTTCAGTCTCGCCTTTCCAGGCGAAAACCGGGATGCCGGCAGCGGCGATGGAAGCAGCAGCCTGATCCTGAGTCGAGAAGATGTTGCAGGACGACCAGCGCACTTCGGCACCCAGGGCAACCAGGGTTTCGATCAGCACGGCGGTCTGAATGGTCATGTGGATGCAGCCGAGGATTTTTGCGCCTTTCAGCGGCTGCTCGGAAGCGTACTTGCGGCGCAGACCCATCAGGGCCGGCATTTCCGACTCGGCGATGATGGTTTCGCGACGGCCCCAGGCAGCCAGGGACATGTCGGCAACTTTGTAATCGTTAAAATCTGCAGGCGTGATAACAGCGCTCATGAAGAGCCTCCATTCGTAATGTATGCGAATGGGCGCCGTTGTGCGTTTAGTGTCCGGCCTGAGCCGGTCAACGCCCCATCCGAGCCTGACAGGTTGAACCTGCTGCAGCGCCCCTCGGACAGGTGGCGGGAAAACGGTATCAAGTGAAGGTTACCGTTTTGAAACGGGGGCGATTATAGCCGTCTAGACTGATCTTCCAAAGGGTTTCTGTCGGCCAGATGAAGATCGCCAATCGCGACCATAGTAGAAGCCTCATGGAGCATGACCGCTCAGTCTGCCAAGATGGCGCCATCATTCGGCAAGACGCTCAGGAGTGAAGATGAATTTCCACACCCGCAAGTGGGTAAAACCCGAAGACCTCAACCCTAACGGCACTCTGTTCGGCGGCAGCCTGCTGCGCTGGATCGACGAAGAAGCGGCGATCTACGCCATCGTTCAACTGGGTAACCAGCGCGTGGTGACCAAGTACATTTCCGAAATCAACTTCGTCAGCGCCTCGCGCCAGGGCGACATCATCGAGCTGGGCATCACCGCCACTGAGTTCGGCCGCACCTCGATCACCCTGACCTGCGAAGTGCGCAACAAGATCACCCGCAAGAGCATCCTGACCGTCGAGAAAATGGTCTTCGTCAACCTCGGCGAAGACGGCTTGCCGGCGCCGCACGGGCGAACCGAGATCAGGTATGTCAAAGACCAGTTCAAGGATGACGTGCCCGTTACCGAGTAATCGCGTCACACCGGCGAACGGAAGCCGAGCGGCGCGTGTCGTAGCCTTATGACCCCGCCACCGGTTTCCCGCCATGACCACACCTACAGACGGCAAGACCCCCGATCTCTCGGCCAAGGAACAACACGAAGTCGAGAAAAACCAGCCGCCCCGCGCGGCGGTTCTGCATGAAATCATCCGCAAACAGGGCGACCAGGAACTGGAGCGCAGCATCGCCGCGTTGTGGTGGTCGGCGCTCGCGGCCGGGCTGACCATGGGCCTGTCGCTGATGGGCATGGGCCTGCTCAACTCGCGTCTGCCCGAGGGCGATGAATTCAAGGTGATTGCCAGCTTCGGCTACTGCGCAGGCTTTCTCGCGGTGATCCTCGCCCGCCAGCAACTGTTTACCGAAAACACCCTGACTGCCGTGCTGCCGGTGATGACCAAGCCGACCCTGGCCAATTTCGGTCGGTTGATCCGGCTCTGGACAGTGGTGCTGTTCGGCAACCTGTGCGGGACGATTCTGGTGGCCTATGTGATGCTCGAACTGCCGATTTTCGACAGCAAGACTGACGAGGCCTTCCTCGAAATCGGCCGCAAGGTCATGGAGAACCACGCGAGTCAGATGTTTGCCAAGGGCATCGTTTCCGGCTGGATGATCGCCACCATGGTCTGGATGATTCCGTCCATGGAGAGCGCGAAGATGTGGATCATCATCCTCATCACCTATCTGATGGCACTGGGCGATTTCACTCACATCGTGGTGGGGTCGGCGGAGGTGTCGTATCTGGTGTTTGCCGGCGAGTTGCCGTGGAGTGATTTCTGGGCGGTGTTTGCCGGGCCGACCCTGGCGGGCAACATCATCGGCGGCAGTTTCATCTTCGCCCTGATCAGTCATGCGCAGATCCGCAGTGAAAGCGGCGCTCCGAAAGAGTCTGCGGATCAGGCCGAAAAGCCCGATCCGCAGCAGATCAAGAAATGATCAGTGGTGCGCGGGCTCGGCAGCGGTTGCCGGCTCGTCGCGCGTTGCGTGCTTGACCAGTTTGCCGATGGTCAGGCCCTGCAACAGGATCGATGACAGCACCACGATGTAGGTGATGCTCAGCAGCAGATCGCGCTCCGGGCCCAGCGGCAGGGCCAGTGCCAGTGCCACCGAAACACCGCCGCGCAAACCACCCCAGGTAAGGATCCGGATAGTGCCGCGCGGCACGGTGCGCCAGCGGCGCAACAGGACGATGGCCGGGGCCACGGTGAGCAGGCGCGACAGCAGAATCGCCAGCGCCAGCAGACTTGCTGCCGCCACGTGCAACCAGTTGAACGGCAGCAGCAACAGCTCCATCCCGATCAGCGCGAACAGCAGCGCGTTGAGCATGTCGTCGAGCAATTCCCAGAAACCGTCCAGGTATTTGCGCGTCATGTCGTTCATCGCCAGGTTGCGACCGAGGTTACCGATGATCAGACCGGCGACCACCATCGCAATCGGTGCCGAGACGTGCAGCTCGGTGGCCATCGCTGAACCGCCAATCACCAGCGCCAAAGTCAGCATGACTTCGATCTGGTGCTGCTCGATGCTTTTGATCATCAGGTACACCAGATAACCGATCAGCCCGCCGAACAGCACGCCGCCGATGGCTTCGTGGGCAAACAGCATGGCCGTGGCGCCGACGGTCGGGGTTTCGCCCAATTGCGCGATGCCCAGCAGCACGGTGAACACCACCACGGCGGTGCCGTCGTTGAACAGCGATTCGCCGACGATGGTGGTCTTCAGCGGCTTCGAGGCATTGGCCGTACGCAGCACGCCGAGTACCGCGATCGGGTCGGTCGGGGAAATCAGCGCGCCGAACAACAGGCAGTAGAGGAAGCTCACGTGCCAGCCGAACAGGGCAAAAATGTAATAGGCGAGGCTGCCGATCACGGCGGTGGCGATCAGTACGCCGAAGGTCGCCAGCAGGCCGATGGGCCAGCGGTAGCTGCGCAGGTCGTTGAGGTTCACGTGCAACGCACCGGCGAACAGCAGGAACGAGAGCATCCAGTTCATCAGCAGATCGCCGAAGTCGATCTGGCCGATCAATTGCTGCACGCGCTCTTCGAGGCCGGGGTAGCCGAGCAGGCTCAGGCCTTGCAGCAACAGGGAAAACATCAGTGCGGTAACCATCACGCCGATGGTCGGAGGCAGGCCGATGAAGCGGAAATTCACAAAGGTGAGGAGGGTGGTGAGGCAGATGAAAGCGGCGACGAGTTCAAGCATCCGGGGTCCTTTGGATGGGGGTGGAAAGACAGCGCGCCCGTTCATGGACGCAAGGGTTGGATGGGCTGACGCCGGGTGGGGACACAATTGTGTCCCCCGGGAAAATCAGCCGGACACATTGACCGCAGCGACACCCCGACGTTGCAGGTAGATGAAAAACAGCGCCGTCAGCACGGTCAGCACACCCACCAGCGCGCCCGTCCAAGGCAAGTCCGCCAGGTCCGCGCCGCTGGCCACCACCAGCCCGCCAATCCAAGCACCGGCGGCATTGCCGAGGTTGAACGCGCTCTGGTTCAGGGTCGAACCGAGGTTCGGTGCTTCATGCGCCTGATCGATGATCAGCAGTTGCAGGATCGGGCACAGGGCGAAGGCAAAAATCCCCCACAGCACCAGCGTGATCGCCGCCGGAACCACCGAGCGACTGGTCTGGCTGAACGCCGCCAGAATCACTACCACCGCCAGTGCGACACCCACCAGCGACGGCAACAGACGGCTGTCGGCCAGGCGCCCGCCGAGCATGCTGCCGCCGGTCAGACCGACGCCGAACAACAGCAGCATCACCGTCACGCCGTGAGGGCTGACGCCGGTGATGTCCTGCAGAATCGGCGCGATGTAGGTGAACACGCTGAACAGACTGGTGGACGCCAGCACGCTCATGCCCAGCGCCAGCAACACGTTGACCTTGCCCAGCACCTTGAACTCGCTGGCGAGGTTGGCCTTGTCCATCGGGATGTGTTTCGGCAACCACAGCCATTGGGCGAGGGCGGCGATCACACCGATCACCGAGACCGCCCAGAAGGTCGAGCGCCAGCCGGCGTACTGGCCGAGCGCAGTGCCCAGCGGTACGCCGAGAACGTTGGCCAGGGTCAGACCGGTGAACATCATCGCAATCGCCTGCGCCCGTTTGTTCGGCGCGACCAGCCCGGCGGCCACCACCGAACCGATGCCGAAGAACGCGCCGTGGCACAGCGCGGTGACCACTCGCGCGGCCATCAGCGTTGCGTAGTTCGGCGCCAGTGCGCACAGCACGTTGCCGAGGATGAACATCAGCGTCATGCCCAGCAACGTGGCCTTGCGCGGCATGTTGGCGGTGCCGATCGCCAGGATCGGCGCACCGAACACTACGCCCAGGGCGTAGCCAGTGATCAACAGGCCAGCGTGGGGAATGCTCACCGCGAGGTCGCGAGCGACATCGGGCAGCAGGCCCATGATGACGAATTCAGTGGTGCCGATGCCGAAAGCGGCAACAGCGAGTGCAAGCAAGGCGAGTGGCATGCGCAAGGTCTCTGTCGGTAGTCTTGACGCTTTGATCAGGCATACGCAGGCCGGCGACCGGTCTCGGACGAGAACGGGGCAGGCAGGAATTATTGGAATTTATCTGTGCGCAACTGAGTGCGGCGTGGTCGCTTGCAGTATAAACAGCTGCTGACACATCGCGAATCAATAATCTGGCTAATTGGCTCAGGCTCAACAACAAGAATCAAGGAGTGGCACGTGCTGGCGACAGCTCTGGTGTTGGTGGCGGCGCTGTTGCACGCAGCGTGGAATACGTTGATCAAGTTCAGCGCCGAGCGGCTGCTGGTGGTGGCCTGCATGGACACCGTGGCGCTGTTGTTCGTCGCGCTGGCGTTCCCTTTCATCAGCCTGCCACCGCCGGAAATCTGGCCTTGGATTCTGGCGTCGGCGGCGTTCGAGCTGCTCTATCGTTATCTGCTCATCCAGGCCTATCGGGTCGGCGATCTGGGGCTGGTCTATCCGTTGATGCGCGGATTGTCGCCGCTGGTGGTGCTGGCGCTGACCCTGATCTTCGCCGGTGAAGTGCTGACCACCCAGCAGATCTTCGGGATCCTGCTGATCCCGCTGGGCATGGCTTGCCTGCTCTGGCAGGGCGGCGGCGGGAAACACTTGCCGTGGTCGATGCTGCCGGTGGTGGCGCTGATCGGCTTGTGCATCGGTTGCTACACCTACATCGATGGCCAGGCGCTGCGGCGCTGGTCGCATCCGCTGGATTACCTGGTCTGGGTCACGCTGCTCAGTGCCTGGCCTTTCCCGATGCTGGCGTGGGTGGCCAAGCGTCCGGCGTTCAAGCTGTTCTGGCGCGAGCAATGGAAGCTGGGACTGGCGGTCGGGTTCTGCGTGTTGTTCAGCTACGCTCTGGTGCTGTGGGCGATGCAGTTGGGCTCGATTGCCGAAGCGGCGGCGTTGCGTGAAATCAGCGTGATTCTGGTGGTGCTGTTCGGTATGCGTTACCTGAAAGAACCTTTCGGCCGGCCGCGGCTCTTAGCCTGTGGGCTGGTGCTGATCGGCATGCTGGTGATGAAGTTCTGAGCGCCCGGCAACTCTAAAACTCGAAAGAAGGACGGTGTTATGACGGTGGCTTTGTGGTGTGTGTTGATCGCGATCTTTCTGCCCTATCTGTGCACCGTCGTGGCCAAGGCCTCGGGTGGTTTCAGACTGCGGGACAATCATGATCCCCGGGACTTTCTGGACAGCGTGGATGGCGTGGCGCGCCGTGCCCATGCGGCGCAACTGAACAGTTTTGAAGTGACCCCGGCGTTTGCGGCGGCGGTGATCGTCGCGCACCTGGTGGGCACGGCAGAGCTGGTGACGGTCAATGTGCTGGCGGTGCTGTTCATCACCAGTCGCCTGCTTTACATCATTTGCTATCTGGCGGACTGGGCGGCTTTGCGCTCGTTGGTCTGGTTTGTCGGGATGGTGCTGATTGCCAGCTTCTTCTTCGTTTCGGTCTGAACCTGAAAAGATCGCAGGCTGACGAGGCCTGCGATCTTTTGCATTGTACTTACGGCTTGTCGGCCACCTGCGGTACTTGCGGCAGTGCCGCGCCTTTTGGCCAGAGCATCCAGATCTGCCCTTGCTGTTTCATGTCGCCGGCCAGTTGTCCGGCGGCATCGCCGGTGCCCCAGAACAGATCCGCACGAACTTCGCCGGCAATCGCGCCGCCGGTGTCCTGCGCGGCCACCGGGCGTACCAGTGCCGTGCCGTCCGGGCGGGTGGTCGACAGCCACAACAGGCTGCCCAGCGGAATCACCTTGCGGTCCACAGCCGCGCTGTAACCGGCGGTCAGCGGCACATTCAACGAGCCGCGCGGGCCTTCGTTGCTGTCCGGGTTGCGGGTGAAGAACACGTAGCTCGGGTTGCTCGCCAGCAGTTCCGGAATGCGTGACGGGTTGGCCTTGGCCCAGTTGCTGATCGCACCCATGGTCACTTCTTCTTTTTTCAGCTCGCCCTGTTCCACCAGCCAGCGGCCGATCGGCCGGTACGGATGACCGTTCTGGTCGGCGTAGGCGATGCGCAGCTGGCGACCGTCATCGGTCTGGATCCGCCCCGAACCCTGAATCTGCAGGAATTGCAGGTTCATCGGGTCGGTCAGCCACGCCACGACCGGCGCCTTGACGCCCTGGCTCTCGATGGTCGCCGCGTCGTCGTAAGGCTTGAGCACGCGACCTTCGAGGCGGCCGCGCAGGCGCTTGCCTTTCAGTTCCGGGTAAATGCTGTCCAGCGACACAATGATCATGTCTTCGGGCACGCCATACACCGGCACGTTGGCGGTGGCGGTTTGCGTCAGGCTGCCGGGATAGACCGGTTCGTAATAGCCGGTGATCAGACCGTTGGGGTTGTCGTTCTCGGCGCGAAGGCCGAAGACGTCGAGGTTCTGCTTGAGGAACGTGCGAATGTCGCCGGCTTTTTGCGGCACGTTGGCGGCTGCCGCACAGGTCGCGCCCCAGACCGGGTCAGCCTTGAGCCGAGTGCAGGCGCTGCGCCACGAACCGAAACCGGCCACCAGATCGCTATCGGAAACCGCAGGCAGGGCTTCCCAGGTGGCGCTGGAGTACGTGGCCAGGGCGTGGGTTTTCGGCTTGGCGCTGTCGCCACCGGTGCAGCCTGCGAGGATCGCCAGCAGCGGGAGGGTCGCGATGAGCGGATGACGCCAGGCCTTGAAACGGCTGTTCATGGAGGATTTCCTGTGCCGGTTGCAGAAGTGCTCCATGCGCTCAAGCAACCCTTATTGTTAATAGGGCTATTGGTGTTTGGCGGTGACCCGAGGATACTGGCCGCCGATTTCCGTGACCTGAAGCCACCATGACTCTTAAAAGAATTTCTGTTGTATTGCTGGCCTGTCTGACCTTGTCCGCCTGTGGCGGTGTCGACCCGAATTCCCCGCTGGGTCAGCGCAAGGCGATCTTCAAGCAGATGCTCAAGACCGGCGAAGACCTGGGTGGCATGCTGCGCGGACGCATTGCCTTCGACGGGCCGAAATTTGCGGAAGGTGCGGTCAAGCTCGATGCGTTGTCCCATGAGCCGTGGAAACATTTCCCGCAGGTGCGTGAGGAAGATCACACCAGCGCCAAGGACGATGTCTGGCAGAAACAGGCCCGCTTCCAGGAAATGGCCCGCACGCTTGAGGCGGCCACCGGTGAACTGGTGATCGCCAGCAAGGTTCAACCTTACAAGGCCAGCAACCTGGGGCCGGCCGTGCAGAAAGTCGAAGATGCCTGCAGTGCCTGCCATAAAGAGTTTCGCGACCACTGATGTTCAAGGGATCACGGTTTTTGGCTGTGATCCCCGGCTTTCTTACTTGTCGAGTTCGTCCAGCGCGTCCTGCAATTCCTTGCGCGATTCGGCGAGCTTGTTCTTGCGCTTGTCGATCTTCTCCGGATCGCCTTTCTTCATGGCCTTGTCCAGATCAGCCTGACGCTTGCTCACTTCGTGCTTGGCGTCGAGCACCTTGTTTTCGCGTTCTTTCTTCAGGCCGGCGTCGGTGCAGTGCTCGGTGACTTCGCGCAGGGCGGTTTCGAGGCCGGCCTGCTGGTCGGCGTTGCCGCGGGACTTGGCCTGTTCGATCTGGTTGATGATGCCCTGCTTCTTGGCGGCACAACCGGTCAGGCCCGGCGCGTCTTCGTCGGCCATCACGGGGGCGGCGAGGACTGCGCAGAATGAAAGCAGGGCGAGCGGTGCGAGAAATTTCATAAAAGCTCCATGTGCAAAGGCAATCGGGTCGGTGAAGCACTGCGCTGTTGGAGCGCTCCGGCGGACATTGGGTTCCCGGCGGGCCGGGGATTGCGTGTTCAGAAGCCGTCGACGCCGGCGGCTTGCAGGGTTTCACTCAGGGCCAGTACCTGCGGGTCACGAAAAAAGGCGCTCAATTGCGCCGCGCGACCCGGGCCGATTCCGGCTTCTGCCTGCCATTGTTCGGTGTTGCGTTGTGCCAGCGCCTGCCATGAATCGGCGAGTGTTGCCTGACCGGTCGGTGGCAGCCCCAGGGCTTTGAGCCACTGCAGGAACGGCCGTTGGCGGGCGCTGTGAAAACTGTGCAGCAGGCGGGCACTGCTGCGCTCGCCGAGACCGGCAATGTTAGCAAGCTCCGGCCCGTCGAGGGTCAACCAATCCAGCAGGCTGTTCAGGCGGCCTGTTTCCAGAAGTTTCTCCCAGGTGCCGCGACCGACATGCGGTAGGGCGAGACCTTGCTTGCCGCTCAGCCAGGTGAGGCGTGCGAGGAACTGGCTTTCGCAGCCTGGCGTCGGTTGCCAGCAGCTCAGGGCGTGAAAGTCGCTGGCGAGCGGAATGGTCAAATCGGCGCGTTCGGTACTCCGCAGTACCACGCTGTCGAGGCGCGGGATCGTCAGCCCGGCCAGGCTGATTGCGACCTGATCGCCGGGCCGAATGTCCAGCTCCTGCCAACGCCTGAGCGAACTGACGCTGACCCGTTTGATCTGCCGGTCATCGAGCATAACCGGCGACAGTTCAAGCACCGGCGTAATGCGCCCGGTGCGGCCGATCTGGAAGTTCACCTTGCGCACATCAGCCAGTGCCTGGGCGAAAGGGTATTTCCAGGCGACGGCCCAGTAGGGCGGACGAGCCTGCCAGCGTTCGGCGGGCGGTCGCAGGCTCTGGCGCAGAACCACTCCGTCCGTGGCGAATGGCAGTGGCGAGCGATACCAGTGATCGCGCCAGTGTTGCGCGTCGTTCAGGCTGGCGACGGCCTGGGTGTAGGGCTCGGTGGTGGGAAAACCGAACTGCGTCAGCGCCGCGATTCGCTCCGGCAAGTCCTTCGGCCCTTGCGGCCAGTCCCAGACAAACAGCCCGATGCCGGCGGCGTGTTCCGCGTCGAGATCCTTGCGCCCCAGCAGCCCGGCCACGGTGGCTCGAGCATTGGCGCTGCCGGCACGTGCCTGCATGTGTCCGTTCAAGCGCCAGTAGAGTTCGCCTTGCACCAGCAGATCCTGCGGTTGCGTCAGCTGTTGCGGAATGGCTCCGATCTTTTTTGCAGATGCCGTCCAGTCCTGCCCGCGAACGCCATCCCCGCGACTGATTGCCTGATGCAATAGGCCGTCGCGATAGATCAGGGTGACCGCCACGCCATCGACCTTGGGTTGCACCCATACGTTTTGGCGGTCGCGCAGCCAGGTCGCGATGTCCGCCGCGTCATGAAGTTTGTCCAGGCCAGTGTGAGCGACCGGGTGCGCAACCGGGCCTGATGCTGTGCGCAACGGCTCGGGCGGTGAAGGAAGTTTGAAGCACCGGCGCCATTGGTTCAGGCGCAAGCGGGACTGATCGTAGAGCTCATCGGCGATCACCGAGCGGCCTTCGCGATGATAGGCGTCGTCCCAGCGGTCGATCTGTTGCTGCAGGGCGACGACTTCGCTCGAAGCCCGGGCGGCGGTCCAGTCGGGGCAGTCGGCAGCGAAGGTGTTGAGGTGGAAAAACGGCAGGAAAAACAGAAACAGGCGCAGTGTGGCAAGCATTGTGAGCGTCCTTGCTCAGAGAGATACCTGAAGGCTAGCCGGGATTTTGAAGTGGGCCGGGCGGCTGTTTTACCGGTTGTTTCGCGGCCATGAAAAAGCCCCGCACGGCGAACCGTGCGGGGCTTCTCGTACCGCCAGGAAAATTACAGGCCGGCGGCGGAACGCAGAGCGTCGGCGCGGTCGGTTTTTTCCCAGGTGAACGTGGAGAAGGTGTCTTCGCCAACAGTCTTGGTCTGCGGAGCACGGCCGAAGTGGCCGTAGGCTGCGGTTTCCTGGTACATCGGGTGCAGCAGGTCCAGCATGGTGGTGATCGCGTATGGACGCAGGTCGAACACTTCGCGGACCAGTTTGATGATCTTGTCATCGCTGATCTTGCCGGTGCCGAAGGTGTTCAGCGAGATCGAAGTAGGCTGGGCCACACCGATCGCGTAGGAAACCTGGATCTCGCAACGCTCGGCCAGGCCGGCAGCCACGATGTTCTTGGCAACATAACGGCCAGCGTAGGCAGCCGAACGGTCAACCTTGGATGGATCTTTACCGGAGAACGCGCCACCGCCGTGACGGGCCATGCCGCCGTAGCTGTCGACGATGATCTTGCGACCGGTCAGACCGCAGTCACCTACCGGGCCGCCAATGATGAACTGGCCGGTCGGGTTGATGTGGAACTGGGTGTCCTTGCTCAGCAGTTCGGCAGGCAGCACGTGCTTGACGATCAGCTCCATCACGCCTTCGCGCAGGTCCTTGTACGACACTTCAGGGTTGTGCTGGGTCGACAGAACAACAGCGTCGATACCCACAACCTTGCCGCCTTCGTAACGGCAGGTCACTTGGGACTTGGCGTCCGGACGCAGCCAAGGCAGCAGACCCGATTTACGGGCTTCGGCCTGACGCTGAACCAGTTGGTGCGAGAAGGTGATCGGTGCCGGCATCAGCACGTCGGTTTCGTTGCTGGCGTAACCGAACATCAGGCCCTGGTCGCCGGCGCCCTGATCTTCAGGCTTGGCACGGTCAACGCCCTGGTTGATGTCAGGGGACTGCTTGCCGATGATGTTCATCACGCCGCAGGTAGCGCCGTCGAAGCCGACTTCGGAGCTGGTGTAACCGATGTCGCAGATCACGTCACGAACGATCTGCTCCAGGTCGACCCAGGCGCTGGTGGTCACTTCACCGGCAACGATGGCCACGCCAGTCTTGACCAGGGTTTCCACGGCAACGCGTGCGTGCTTGTCCTGGGCGATGATGGCGTCCAGCACTGCATCGGAAATCTGGTCGGCGATTTTGTCCGGATGTCCTTCAGACACGGACTCGGAGGTGAAGAGGGAGTATTCGCTCATCTCGATGTTTTCCTGAATTTACCGATGGTGAGTGTCGCCAGCCGGTCGCTGAAAATGGCGAACCTGGATCTGGAAACCATTACGTAAGCCTACATAGAGGCTTTCCCCGGGAACGAGTCCCGCAGCGGTGGCCCAACGGGCCAGATCGTCCTGTTCAAACCCCAACCACAGATCACCGCAGGCCTCCCTGGCCCAACTCTGGTTGTGGCTACATAACTCTGTCACGAGCAGGCTACCGCCCGGTTGCAGCAGGCTGGCCATGTGCTTGAGCGCTTCGGCCGGCGCGGCGAAATGGTGCAACACCATGTTCAACACCACGCAATCGGCCTGAAGGCTCACGCCATTCAATGCATCGGCCAATTGCAGGCTGACGTTAGCCAGCTGTTCACGTTCACATACCTGACGGGCCAGTTCGAGCATCGCCGCGCTGTTGTCCAGTGCGGTTACGGTGCCGAAGCGACGCGCCAGTTCCGGCAGGAAAGCTCCATCGCCGGGGCCGACTTCAATGGCCGTGGCAGCGCCATTGAAGTTCAGTTTGTCGAGCAGGGCCAGCACGCTTTCACGGTACTGCGGCAGGCCGGCAATCAAATCCTGCTGGGCGCGGAATTTCTCTGCGATCCGGGCGAAAAAGTCCTGGCTGTTGGCCGCACGTTGCCCGTGAACCTGTGCGATCCGGGTTTCCACGTCAGCCGGCAGCGCCAGATTGTCGACTTCTTCTAACAATGCCGCGTGCAACTTGCCGCCCAGCAACTCGGTGTGGGGCAGGGCGCGGCGATAGAACACCGCATTGCCTTCGCGGCGAGTCGCCACCAGATCCGCCTGCGCCAGCACTTTAAGGTGATGGCTCATGCCGGACTGGCCGATATCGAAAATCTGCGCCAGTTCCAGTACGCCGAACGAGTCGTTGGCCAGGGCGCGCAATACATTCAGCCGCAGCGGATCGCCGCCGGCCTTGCACAGGGCCGCCAGCTCGTCGCAATCGTCATGGCGAATGGAAGGCACGCGTAAGTTCATAGGGCTGGCAGTCTAGTGACGGCCTGAAGGCATCGCAAGGTCTATATCAAAAAGTTTTGATATTGCTCGATGGATGGCGCATTCGATTGCACTTCTCACCGCCCGGTTAACTCTACAAACGAACAGCGGAAAGGTTTCACCAACCGAAACCGGTGTTATCCATTGGAAAAACGCCTCCGGATGACTATCTGTCATTGCCCCGAGGCGCTCGGGTGAGGGAAAATGCCCTCCTTTTTTCCGTTTCAATCTATTCACACCCAGGAGATCAGCGATGCCTAGCCGTCGTGAGCGTGCCAACGCCATTCGTGCCCTCAGCATGGATGCCGTGCAAAAAGCCAACAGCGGCCATCCCGGTGCCCCTATGGGTATGGCAGATATCGCCGAAGTGCTTTGGCGCGACTACCTCAAGCACAACCCGAGCAATCCATCGTTCGCCGACCGTGACCGCTTCGTGCTGTCCAACGGCCACGGCTCGATGTTGATCTACTCGCTGCTGCACCTGACCGGCTACGACCTGTCGATCGACGACCTGAAGCAATTCCGTCAACTGCACAGCCGTACCCCGGGCCACCCGGAATTCGGTTACACCCCGGGCGTTGAAACCACCACCGGCCCGCTGGGTCAGGGCCTGGCCAACGCCGTGGGCTTCGCCCTGGCAGAAAAAGTACTGGGCGCGCAGTTCAACCGTCCTGGCCACAACATCGTCGACCACCACACCTACGTGTTCCTGGGTGATGGCTGCATGATGGAAGGCATTTCCCACGAAGTCGCTTCCCTGGCCGGCACTCTGGGCCTGGGCAAGCTGATCGCCTTCTACGATGACAACGGCATTTCCATCGACGGCGAAGTCGAAGGCTGGTTCACCGACGACACGCCGAAGCGTTTCGAATCGTACAACTGGCAAGTGATCCGCAACGTTGACGGTCACGACCCGGAAGAGATCAAGACCGCCATCGAGACCGCTCGCAAGAGCCCGTTGCCGACCCTGATCTGCTGCAAGACCACCATCGGTTTCGGTTCGCCGAACAAGCAAGGCAAGGAAGATTGCCACGGCGCCCCGCTGGGTGACGCGGAAATCGCCCTGACCCGTCAGGCGCTGAACTGGAACCACGGTCCGTTCGAAATCCCGGCCGACATCTATGCCGAGTGGGATGCCAAGGAAAAAGGCCGCGCCGCCGAAGCCGAGTGGGATCAGCGTTTCGCTGCTTACTCCGCCGCGTTCCCGACCGAAGCCAACGAACTGATCCGTCGCCTGAGCGGCGAGCTGCCGGCCGACTTCTCCGAGAAGGCCGATGCCTACATCGCCGACGTTGCGGCCAAAGGCGAAACCATCGCCAGCCGTAAAGCCAGCCAGAACGCCCTGAACGCGTTCGGCCCGCTGCTGCCGGAAGTGCTGGGCGGTTCGGCTGACCTGGCCGGTTCCAACCTGACCCTGTGGAAAGGCTGCAAAGGCGTCAGCGCCGAAGACGCCAGCGGCAACTACATGTACTACGGCGTGCGCGAATTCGGCATGACCGCCATCATGAACGGCGTTGCCCTGCACGGCGGTCTGGTCCCTTACGGCGCGACCTTCCTGATGTTCATGGAATACGCCCGCAACGCAGTGCGCATGTCCGCTCTGATGAAGCAGCGTGTGATCCACGTCTACACCCACGACTCCATCGGTCTGGGCGAAGACGGCCCGACGCACCAGCCGATCGAGCAACTGACCAGCCTGCGCAGCACGCCGAACCTCGACACCTGGCGTCCAGCCGATGCCGTTGAATCGGCCGTGGCCTGGAAAAACGCGCTGGAGCGCAAGGACGGCCCTTCGGCGCTGATCTTCTCGCGTCAGAACCTGCAGCACCAAACCCGTGATGCCGGCCAGATCGCCGACATCCGTCGTGGTGGTTACGTGCTGAAGGACTGCGCAGGCGAGCCTGAGCTGATTCTGATCGCCACCGGTTCGGAAGTCGGTCTGGCCGTTCAGGCCTACGACAAACTGACCGAGCAGGGCCGCAAGGTGCGCGTGGTTTCCATGCCATGCACCAGCGCGTTCGACGCTCAGGACGCCAGCTACAAGCAATCGGTCCTGCCGTTGCAGGTTGGCGCACGTATCGCGATCGAAGCGGCCCATGCCGACTTCTGGTTCAAGTACGTGGGTCTGGAAGGTCGCGTGATCGGCATGACCACCTACGGCGAATCGGCTCCGGCTTCGGCACTGTTCGAAGAGTTCGGCTTCACCCTGGAAAACATCCTGGGTCAGGCTGAAGAGCTGCTGGAAGACTGATCCAGATCAGGTGTCGTCTTAACTGACGCCATCGCGGGCAAGCCCGCTCCCACATGGGCGATGTAGATCCCTGTGGGAGCGGGCTTGCCCGCGATGGCGGTCGGTCAGGCAACATCGCTTTGACTGATACACCACGGTAATCGAGAACCCCATGCCTCAACCGCGTCCCTACAAAGTTGCACTCAACGGCTACGGCCGGATTGGTCGTTGCGTCTTGCGTGCGTTGTTCGAGCGAGGCGAGAAGGCCGGGTTTGAGATTGTCGCGATCAACGATCTGGCCGACATGGCCAGCATCGAATACCTGACACGCTTCGACTCCACTCACGGCCGGTTTCCGGGCGAGGTGAAGGTCGACGGCGATTGTCTGCATATTAATGGCGACTGCGTGAAGGTCCTGCGCAGTGCCACTCCCGAAGGCATCGATTGGGCGTCGCTGGGCGTCGATCTGGTGCTCGAATGCTCCGGCGCCTGGCACACCCGCGCAGACGGCCAGCGTTTCCTCGACGCCGGCGCGCCGCGTGTGCTGTTTTCGCAGCCGATGGCCAGCGAGGCGGATGTCGACGCCACCATCGTTTACGGCGTCAATCAGGATTGCCTGACCGGCGACGAACTGCTGGTGTCCAACGCCTCCTGCACCACCAACTGCGGCGTGCCGCTGTTGCGTCTGCTGGATCAGGCGGTCGGCCTGGATTACGTGTCGATCACCACGATTCACTCGGCGATGAACGATCAGCCGGTGATCGACGCCTATCACCACGAAGACCTGCGCCGCACCCGTTCGGCGTTCCAGTCGGTGATCCCTGTGTCCACCGGTCTGGCGCGTGGTATCGAGCGCCTGCTGCCGGAACTTGCCGGGCGAATTCAGGCCAAAGCCGTACGCGTGCCGACGGTCAACGTGTCCTGCCTCGACATCACGATGCAGACCGCGAGCGACACCGACGCCGGCGAGGTCAACCGGATCCTGCGCGACGCCGCCACCAGCGGCCCGCTCAAAGGTCTGTTGGCCTACACCGAATTGCCTCACGCAAGCTGTGATTTCAACCATGACCCACATTCGGCCATCGTCGATGCCAGTCAGACCCGCGTTTCCGGCCCACGGCTGGTGAACATCCTGGCCTGGTTCGACAACGAATGGGGTTTTGCCAACCGAATGCTGGATGTTGCAGAGCACTATCTGCAAACAGCGACTTCAAAAAAACCGTAGGAAGTGCGACCCATGACCGTGTTGAAGATGTCCGACCTCGATCTGCAAGGTAAGCGCGTATTGATCCGCGAAGACCTCAACGTCCCAGTCAAGGACGGTGTTGTCACCAGCGATGCGCGTATCCTGGCTTCGCTGCCGACCATCAAGCTGGCCCTGGAAAAAGGCGCGGCCGTGATGGTCTGCTCGCACCTGGGTCGTCCGACCGAAGGCGAATTCTCCGCCGAGAACAGCCTCAAGCCTGTCGCCGATTACCTGAGCAAGGCTCTGGGCCGCGAAGTGCCGCTGGTGGCTGATTACCTGGGCGGCGTTGACGTCAAGGCCGGCGACATCGTGCTGTTCGAAAACGTGCGCTTCAACAAGGGCGAGAAAAAGAACGCCGACGAACTGGCCCAGCAATACGCTGCCCTGTGCGACGTGTTCGTGATGGACGCTTTCGGCACCGCTCACCGCGCCGAAGGTTCGACCCACGGCGTCGCCAAGTTCGCCAAAGTCGCCGCTGCCGGCCCGCTGCTGGCCGCTGAACTCGACGCACTGGGCAAAGCCCTGGGCGCCCCGGCCAAGCCGATGGCGGCCATCGTTGCCGGTTCCAAGGTCTCGACCAAACTCGACGTGCTGAACAGCCTGAGCCAGATCTGCGATCAACTGATCGTCGGCGGCGGCATCGCCAACACCTTCCTCGCTGCGGCCGGTCACCCGGTTGGCAAGTCGCTGTACGAGCCGGACCTGCTGGACACCGCTCGCGCCATCGCCGCCAAGGTCAGCGTGCCGCTGCCGGTCGACGTGGTGGTTGCCAAGGAATTCGCTGAAAGCGCTGAAGCGACCGTGAAACTGATCGCAGACGTCGCTGCCGACGACATGATCCTCGATATCGGCCCGCAAACCGCGGCCAACTTCGCCGAACTGCTGAAGTCGTCGAAAACCATCCTGTGGAACGGCCCGGTCGGCGTGTTCGAATTCGACCAGTTCGGCAACGGCACCAAAGTGCTGGCCGAAGCCATCGCCGAAAGCGCGGCGTTCTCGATTGCCGGTGGTGGCGACACCCTGGCGGCCATCGATAAATATGGCGTGGCGGAAAAGATCTCCTACATTTCCACCGGCGGTGGCGCGTTCCTCGAATTCGTCGAGGGCAAGGTGCTGCCGGCCGTTGAAGTCCTGGAAAGCCGGGCCAAGGCCTGAGGCCGCCCGATTGGCCAGGCAAAGGAGTGTTCAGATGGTCAAGTCGTTAGCGCTGTTGTTGCTGACCGGTACGCTGGCGGCCTGCGGGAGTAACCCGAAGGCCGAGCCAACACCGGCACCCGGCGAGGCACAGAAAGGCTGCTACCAGGCCGACTGGCAGGCCGAAACCAACCCGGTGCTGAACAAGCGCTCGGGCCCGGACGGTCTGGACAAATACGAGACGCAAACCCCGGCCAAGGAACATGGTTGTCCTTGACCGGTCTGACTCTTTAACTCAGGGCCGGCGGCTTGCGCTGCCGGTCGAGGAACACGGATGAAAGGCTTGATCGCCGTTGCGGCACTGGGATTGTTGGGTGGTTGCGCGCAGTGGAACCCGTTCCAGTCATCCGCACCTGTGGATAACTGGACCACCTGGACCTGCGACAGCCAGGCCAAGGTGCTGTGGCGCTTCACCGATGCCGCCCGCAAGGAAGTCGATGTGCGCCTGGGAGGCGGTGATCAGGTCTATCGCCTGAAAGAAGAGCCGGGCGCCTCGGGCGCGCTGTACAGCGACGACATGCTGGCGTTTCACATCAAAGGTGAGGAGGGCCTGGTCTACTGGGTCGCCACCAATGATCTGATCGGTCGGGGCTGCAAAGCCGAATAAAACAGAATTTGCTTTATCGAATCACCAGGCCGGGCCTCAACCCCCGATCTGCAATCACTTGAATAGCCGCCGCCGCTCCGGCAGGCTGGCACGATTAACGACCCAAACCGGGAGAGACACACACAATGGCACTTATCAGCATGCGCCAGATGCTGGACCACGCAGCCGAGTTCGGCTACGGCGTTCCAGCCTTCAACGTCAACAACCTTGAGCAGATGCGCGCCATCATGGAAGCCGCTGACAAGACTGACTCCCCGGTGATCGTCCAGGCTTCGGCCGGTGCCCGCAAATACGCCGGCGCCCCGTTCCTGCGTCACCTGATCCTGGCGGCAATCGAAGAATTCCCGCACATCCCGGTGTGCATGCACCAGGACCACGGCACCAGCCCTGACGTCTGCCAGCGCTCGATCCAGCTGGGCTTCAGCTCGGTGATGATGGACGGCTCCCTCGGCGAAGACGGCAAGACCCCGACCGACTACGAATACAACGTCCGCGTGACCCAACAAACCGTCGCCATGGCTCACGCCTGCGGCGTTTCGGTTGAAGGCGAGCTGGGCTGCCTGGGTTCGCTGGAAACCGGCATGGCCGGTGAAGAAGACGGCATCGGCGCCGAAGGCGTTCTGGATCACAGCCAGATGCTGACCGACCCGGAAGAAGCCGCTGACTTCGTCAAGAAGACTCAGGTTGATGCCTTGGCCATCGCCATCGGCACCAGTCACGGCGCCTACAAGTTCACCAAGCCACCTACCGGTGACGTGCTGGCGATCGACCGCATCAAGGAAATCCACAAGCGCATCCCGAACACCCACCTGGTGATGCACGGTTCCTCGTCGGTTCCGCAAGAGTGGCTGGCGATCATCAACCAGTACGGCGGCGACATCAAAGAAACCTACGGCGTACCGGTTGAAGAAATCGTCGAAGGCATCAAGCACGGCGTGCGCAAGGTCAACATCGACACCGACCTGCGTCTGGCATCCACCGGCGCCATGCGTCGCCTGATGGCCACCAACCCGAGCGAGTTCGACCCACGTAAATTCTTCGGCGAAACCGTGAAGGCGATGCGTGATGTATGTATCGCTCGTTACGAAGCTTTCGGTACTGCCGGCAACGCTTCGAAGATCAAGCCGATCTCGCTGGAAAGCATGTATCAGCGTTATCTGAAGGGTGAGTTGAACGCCAAGGTCAATTGAGACTGGGTGTTGAACTGATTTGAAAGAAACCCGCCGTGAGGCGGGTTTTTTTTGCCTGGAGTTTTATCAAGCAGTCGACTGACGTAAGGCGCTTGAAATGTCACCCATAACGGACATAATCGATTCCAGATTATAAAAAGTCCCATATGGGTGACATTTATGCTGCTCCCCAATCCCGCTGTTTTCGGTGAAAGAATTCGGCAATTGCGTCGGGCCAAAGGCTACAGCCAAGCGATATTGGCCCACAGAGCCAAATGCAGCCGCAAAACCATCATTGACCTTGAGGCCGGCGAGAATGTCGCGCTCTACACCGCGTTCAGGGTGCTGGCAGCGCTGGGCATGGCGCTGGAAATTGTTGATAACCGCATTGACCTCAAATCCCTGGCCGATCTGGTAGAGCACGATGAGTAAAGTCAAAAGGCTCAACGTCACCACGCCGCAAGGCTTCGCTGGTGCGCTGTCCAAGGGATCGCAGTTTTCCTTTGTTTATGAAACCGCCGATGCAACAAGGGAAGTCTCACTTGTCATGCCCTATGACCCGACGCCCTCGGTGAGCAACGTGCTGCATCCGATCTTCGATATGAATGTGCCTGAAGGGTTTCTGGCGGATCAGATCAAGCGCCGGATGGCCAAGCACATGCAAGTCGATGAGATGCGCCTGTTATCGGTCATCGGCGGGAACCAGATCGGACGCCTCACCTACCAGAATCCGATAGAAACTCCGGTATCCGTGCGTGCGCAAGTTGGATTGCAGGAGATCCTGTCTGCCGATGTTTCGCAGGGCGTTTTCGAGTTTCTGGTCGACACCTATTTCGAGTCGGGCATTTCAGGTGTACAGCCCAAAGTGCTGGTTCCGGACCTGGACAAGCTCACCGGCAATCGAAAAACCATGCTCAGCTCCGACCTGATCGTCAAATCAGGCGCGGATGAGTACGCACATCTGGCTCAGAACGAGTTTCTCTGCTTGGAAGCGGCTCGCATCGCCGGACTTGAAACACCGCCGTTCTGGTTGTCCGAAAACGGCGATTTGTTTGTGATGGAGCGTTTTGACCTGACCGAGGCCGGTCGCCTCGGGTTCGAAGACATGGCGGTTCTGTTGGGACTAAATAAGGATCCCCATGACAACTACAAGTATTCGCAGAGCTACGAAACTCTCGCGGCCGTGATTGGCCAGGTCTGTCGGCATGGTGATGCGCTTCGGGAGTTGGAGCGTTTTTTCGCTTCGGTCTGCCTTTCGGTCATGGTTCGAAACGGCGATGCGCATCTGAAGAACTTCGGCGTGATTTATACCCATCCAGAAGCTCTGGAAACTGTGCAATTGGCTCCCGTTTTTGATGTCACCACCACAACGGTCTACGAAAACTACAGTCCCAAATCAGGCCGTTCCTTGGTTGATCGCACGTTGGCAATCAAGATGAACAAGGTGAAAACCTATCCGGATCGCCAGCAACTGATCGAGTTTGGTCGCAAGCATTGTTCAGTGGAGAAGCCAGCCTTGATCATCGAGCGTATTGCTGAGGCGATGACTCAAGCGTTGGCGAATCATCAGGGGCGAGTGAATGGCGAGTTGTTTGCAGATCTGCAGCGGGAATGGGATGCGGGGCGGGTAGTGGCGTTGAATGACTCCGTCGGCTCAGGAATGAAGCGAAAGCCAGTCGGTACGACGCGTATTTGATACCTGTCGGCTGAGTTAAAACTAAAGTAAAGCGGGAGGGCAGATTTATTTAATCGATCAGCAGATAAATAAATCTGTCCCCTTTGTTTTGCCCTTTGTTTTGTCGCCTTAAGGTTTTAGCCAATTACTTCAGCGATCAAATCGAATACTGTTTCAATTCCCCAGTCAGTCCAGTCAAAACTCCATCTCGGCGCGGGATCAAGTGTCCAAGTTAGAACGATTGGGTATGCCGGATCCATCCCATATTCTCGAAGCAGTTTCGTGTCGTCGGCTAATGGGAATTTTTTGGCAGCGGGAATCCTTGCTGATGGATGAACGATAGCTGGGCTGTCTGTAGTAACTGCAACCAAGCAATTGGTCATATAAAAAGATTGGATTGTTTTCGAATACAGGTCCTTTGAAATGTGATTGCTTGTTGTAAAGTTTGAATAAAAAATTTTGTCGATGGCTCTAAATAACCTCGGGGTTCCGGTGGGGTCACCGGCATCTGAAGTAATTCCGATATCGATAGAGCCTTTGTAATAGGCAAGGACGAGTTTCGCAATTTCATCTATTGTATAGTTGTTCATGTCCAACTTAGCTTGGCAATGAATGGCTAGGTTTGGGTGGAGGACGCTGTATATGTCAAAAGTTTCGAAGGCCGCGCTGCCGTCGAACCCATAAGATCTTCCTGTCATAAGGTTCTCGAACGCTGCAAAGCTAATTAGATGTCTGTCGATTCTCA
>NZ_RRZJ01000016.1:0-113961 GCF_004368175.1 Pseudomonas sp. CH235 | reverse complement strand
TTTATAGCGTATTTCTGCGACGAGCTTTACAATGAACGAAACCCGATTCTTCACGGGCAGGAAACGACTTCATTCACCATGGAGAATTCTGCAAAGAAAATTGCCACAATCGAATATATATTAACTACAATCGAAACCTTCAACAAGAAACAAGCAATGGAGCGCATTGAGAAAAACATGTCGCCCGAGCTAAAATCACAAATATTGAATGCTTGCACCTCAGAGAACTAATCTCACGATCTTACGGCTAAATAGAGGGCTGATATCAGACAATGGATCAGCCCCTTTTTTCGCTCATATCCTGCCTGGACAGCATGCGCATTATCTGCCCCTGATCGGCCTCGGGAAAAACTTCGTCCCTGGTGAGATTAATGAAATCACCTCATAAACCCTTGCCGATTTACCCGTCTAGTCCCCTCTCCCGCGCTCGCTTACTGTTCTCCCAACGCCAAACCACGGGAGATCAGAATGCATAAGCGAACACTCGGCAACAGTTCACTCGAAGTCTCGGCCCTTGGCTTTGGCTGCATGGGGCTTAGCCATGGCTATGGCACCGCCACCGATACTCGACAAGCCATTTCCCTGATCCGCTCAGCGGTGGATCAAGGCGTGACGTTCTTCGATACCGCCGAGGTCTACGGCCCTTACCTGAATGACCAAGTGGTGGGCGACGCGCTGGCGCCGGTCCGCGATCAGGTGGTCATTGCCACCAAGTTCGGTTTTACCTTTGGCGACGACAACAAACAGCAGATTCTCAACAGCCGCCCGGAGCACATCCGGATCGCCGTCGAGGGTTCGTTGCGCCGGTTGAAGACCGATTACATCGACTTGCTCTACCAACACCGGGTCGACCCGGACGTGCCGATCGAGGACGTGGCTGGCGTGGTGAAAGCGCTGATCAGCGAAGGCAAAGTCAAACATTTCGGTCTGTCGGAGGCCGGTGCGCAAACCATCCGCCGTGCCCATGCCGTGCAACCGGTCACGGCGCTGCAAAGCGAGTATTCGTTGTGGTGGCGCGAACCCGAGCAGGACATTCTGCCGACGCTCTGGGAGCTGGGCATCGGCTTCGTGCCGTTCAGTCCGCTGGGCAAGGGTTTCCTCACAGGCACCGTGTCCGCCGAAACCACTTACGGCAGTGACGATTTTCGCAGCATCCGAACATGCGGCGAACAATATCCTCTGGCCCAAGCTGTCGAAGGTTTTGCCCGACTACCCGGACATCAAGGTCGAAATTACCGTCGACTACGCCCTCACCGACATTGTTGCGCAACGCTATGACGCCGGTGTTCGTCTGGGTGAACAGGTGGCCAAGGACATGATCGCCGTACCTATCGGCCCTTCGTTGCGCATCGCCGTCGTGGGCTCGCCCCAGTACTTCAAAAACCGACCGATTCCCATGACGCCGGGCGATCTGGCCGCGCACAACTGCATCAATCTGCGCCTGCCCACCCACGGCAGCCTGCTGCAATGGGATTTTGAAAAAGACGGGCACGAACTGAAGGCCCGGGTCGAGGGGCAATGGACGTTCAACAGCAGCGTGCCGATCCTGCGGGCGGCGGTGGCTGGATGCGGTTTGGGGTTTCTGCCGGAAGACAGGGTTGCCAAGGAACTGGCTGACGGCAGTCTGGTGCGGGTGCTTGAGGATTGGTGTCAGCCCTTTGCGGGCTACCACCTTTACTATCCGAATCGACGTGAGCATTCGTCGGCGTTTGGGGTTGTGGTGGATGCGCTGCTCCATAGAGGCTGAGAATCCACAGCCTTAATCTGCCATGCCTGACGAGAGCAGCCGCTCATAAGCGGCTGCTCCGAACCAGGTTTTGCTTGCACCCAGGAGCCCTCAGTGCGGACTGGCAGTCGGACGAACCACGATCTCACTCACATCGACATCGTCGGGCTGTTCGATGGCATAGGCGAGCGCTCGCGCAATGGCGTCTGCATTCAGCGCCACACGGCGGAAGGCTTTCATTTCCTCGCGGGCCACATCATCCGAAATCGTATCCGCCAATTCGGACTCGACGACGCCCGGGCACACCACGGTGACCCGGATCTTGTCCGTTTCCTGACGCAGACCATCCGAGATAGCCCTGACCGCGAATTTGGTCGCGCAGTACACCGCAGCTGTCGGAGAAACCGCGAGGCCACCAATCGACGAGATATTGATGACCTGACCGAAACCCTGCGCCTGCATGTCCGGCAGGACAGCGGCAATACCGTGCAATACGCCACGCACGTTGACATCGAGCATCTGGTTCCACTCGTCGACCTTCAACGAGGCCAGCGGAGACAACGGCATCACGCCCGCGTTATTGATGATCACATCGACCTTGCCATGTTGCGTCTTGGCGAACGCCACGAAGGCGTGCATCGATTGCAGATCCGTAACGTCCAGTGCGCAGGCACTTGCCGAGCCACCTTCGGCCTGGATCTCGCTGACCAGTTTGTCCAGACGCTCGGTACGGCGGGCACCGAGGACCACATGCGCGCCTTTGGCGGCGATCAACCTGGCCGCTGCTTCGCCAATACCGCTGCTTGCACCGGTAATCAGGACGACTTTGTTTTGAATGTTCGACATATCCGTAGCTCCTGCTGTCTGCATTGAGGTTCAGCACCGACCGCTGAAGACGCGTTCGTTGCTGCGGGGTACGTCGAAAAGATTAAGGGCGCAGACCTGTTCGACGCGTGCCGAAACCTGCGCAACTTTTGCCTATTCGTGTCTGTGTGCATCGCCTGCAAATTTGTAATGAAGCGCCGCTCAGGCCCCACGGAATTCGCTGGGCGTTACGCCCACTTCACGACGAAAGACCTGCGAGAAGTGACTGGGGCTTGAGTAGCCGACCTCCAGCCCGACGTCGATGATGCTAAGGCGGGTTTCCAGTAGCAGGTGCCGCGCACGAACCATGCGCAAGCGGATGAAGTAATGCGATGGCGACAGCCCCGTCGCACGTTTGAACAGGCGGCTGAAGTGGTATTCGCTCAGCTCGGCAAGGTTGGCCAGTGTTGCCAGGCTGAATTCAGCGCTCAGCTGCGCGCGCATGGCATCCGTGACTTTGCGCAGCTTGTAGGCTTGCAGGGCGTTGACCCGACGCCCGGGCTGGCTTTCAGCGAGATAGCTGCGCACCAGATGCACGGCCAGCGCCTGCGCCAGAGAGCGGGCGAAAAGCGCGCTGGGCGTGCGTTCCAGAAGCAATTCGGTGCGCAACTGCTCCATGACAAACGCGACGCGCCCGTCCCGTGCCCCTGAAACATCGCGCAAACGCACAGGCCCGGCGTGCTGGCCCGACAGCTCTCGAGACGCTAGCTCGATCAAGGGCAGCCCCAGATAAAGATGCATGACTTCGAAGGTATCGCCTCCGTGCGTCTGCCAGCGCATTTCATACGGCTCATCGGAACTGGTGAGGAAAAAATCGCCGGCACTGACATCTGCAGCTTCCCACTCGCCACCCAATGCGCGCTCCTCTACCGTCGCCGCCCCGGCCAGAACCAGAACGAGCAGCGGTTCCACCACTGCTGGCATGAGAATCGGCTCAGTAACGCTGCGATGGGTAAACAGCTGAATCACCACGTCGGTGATTTCCGGGCGCGAGGGTAACGCCTGCGGTTCGCCTGGCAGGAACTCACCCATCGACTCGCCGTTGATGCGCAAGTCTCGAGAGGATGTCGACAGCGCGTCCTGGGAGGTACGCCCGGTATTTGCCATGAACTCGTCCTTTTCAGATTCGGCTGTGCGAAGCCAGACAGGTCTCGGATGCTTGCCCGCACGCCGTGTCACGCAGACCGGCTCGATGATATCGGGCTTTTCCCGTGGGTTGAATCGAGCACCGAACCTCCCTCACTGACATTCAGCGCAAAACCCCGACAGCGTGGGCAATCTCACGAAAGCCGACCTCACTCCGCTGCGAGACAGTAGGCCCGTCGCCGATGACAGCGCCTCGCAGGCGCCAACACGGCTTATCCCTACTCGATCAAAAACGCTGGAGAACATCATGACCGACTTCAAGAACAGCACCCCAAACGAAGTGGCCGGTAAAGTCGCACTGGTCACTGGCGCGGCCAGTGGCATCGGCAAGGCCATCGCACTGCTGCTGCATGCCCGCGGCGCCCAGGTCATTGCTGAAGATATAAACCCTGAGGTGGAAGCACTGGCCCGCCCCGGCCTGGTCCCCCTGGTGGCCGACATCACTCAGGACGGAGCAGCCGAGCGCGCGGTCGCCCTGGCCGTCGAGCAATTCGGGCGGCTGGACATTCTGGTCAACAACGCCGGCATCATCATCAATAAACTGGTCATCGACATGACCCGCGAAGACTGGGAACGCATTCAGGCGGTCAACGCCACGGCGGCCTTTTTGCATAGCCGGGAGGCGGTCAAAGCGATGATGCCCAACAAGTCCGGATCGATCGTCAACATCGCGTCCTACGCCTCCTATTTCGCCTTCCCCACCATTGCCGCCTACACCGCCTCCAAAGGCGCGCTGGCCCAACTGACGCGCACCCTGGCGCTTGAGGTCATTGGCCACGGCATCCGCGTCAATGCTGTCGGTGTCGGCGATGTGGTGACCAACATCCTCAACAATGTGGTCGACGACGGCCCTGCCTTTCTCGCCCAACATGGCGAAGCGGCACCGATCGGCCGCGCCGCCCAACCGGAAGAAATCGCCGAAGTGGTCGCGTTCATCGCCTCGGATCGGGCCAGTTTCATGGTCGGTTCGGTGGTCATGGCCGACGGCGGCATGACGGTCACGGCCGGCTGAGCCGCAGCAAAAACGCGCCGCACGACGTGCCCGACCAGCCCGAGAGGATCAGGCAAATCTGCGGCAGTTTCGTCCTAACACCGCTGCGCTCGGCTACGTAATCTGAAAGCACGCAACGGATGCACACACAGGCCACGGCAGGCCGCTCAGATGAACAACGTCAATGAGGACTGAACAATGAAAAACGCAAAACGGCTTTCCCTTTCACTGGTGATCGGCGCGATGGTGGCCTGCGCGATCAACCTTTCCTCGACCAGCCTGTACCTGGCAGCTGACGGTGCTGATCGAACTCCAGGCATGCGCGTGAGTGAAGGTGGCAGTGACCGCACTCCGGGGTTCCGCGTTGCCGCTGATGGTTCGGACCGCACGCCAGGCATGCGCGTCACTGAAGGTGGCAGTGATCGCACTCCGGGTTTTCGCGTTGCCGAAAACGGCTCTGATCGCACGGCTTTGGGCCGTATCGGCTCAGTCTGAACATCCGAGGAGAAAAGTGATGAAAGATGCCAAAAAAACCACTCAGGACCATCGTTACGCAGGCATGTGGGTCACCGCGGATGGATTCATCCGTCATGAGCTTCTGACGACTGGTCGTTACGACGAGGCCCGTGGTAAAAACAAGAGCGCCTATCAGGGCCGCTATGAACTGGTCGGTGATTACATCCAGTACTGGGACGACACCGGCTTCGCCGCTGACGGCCACTTTCATGACGACGTGCTGTATCACGCCGGAATGATCCTGTATCGGCAATGAGTACTTTGATGATGTCGGGCGAATATCGTCTGCCTGAAAAGCTTCAGGCAGACGTTCATCAACACTTGTGAGAGCCTTGAAATGGAACAGAGCGATGCTTTCATCCTTCAAAACACAGCCGTCTACCGTGACGAACTGGTTCGCCTGCTGACGCAACGCTTTACCACACCCGGGATCTATGAGACCGCCATAGCGCCCCTGCATGTCATCCGTTTCGATGCACCTTCGGAGCTGATCCATACCGTGCACAAACCGGCACTTTGCCTGATCGTGCAAGGACAAAAGGAAATCGGCCTGGGTGACGACCAGTACCTTTACGACCCCCTCAGCTACCTGGTGGTTTCGGTCACCCTTCCGGTGTCCGGTCGCGTGCTGATGGCCAGCCCGGAGGCGCCCTACCTGTGTATCCGGTTTGATTTCGAGCCCACGGAAATCGCTCAGGTCATCGCCGACGCTCCGCCGGCAGGCGTCCCGGACGAGCCGGAGCTTGGCCTTTTTCTTGAGAAAGTCGATGTACCCCTGCTGGAAACCATGCTGCGGCTGGTCCGGCTGCTGGAAACACCGAAAGACATCGGCATGCTGGCACCGCTCGCCCTTCGCGAGTTGTATTACCGCCTCCTGCGGGGTGTGCACGGCCGTCGTCTGTATGAGCTTGCCCTCGGCGACTCGCAAACACGGCGAGTAACACGGGCAATCGACTGGTTGAACAACCACTACACCCAACCCTTGCGCATCGAAGAACTCGCCCGGGTCGCCAATTTGGGCAACTCCACATTGCATCATCGCTTCAAGGCGGTGACAGCCATGAGTCCGCTGCAGTATCAGAAACAACTGCGCCTGCAGGAAGCCCGCCGCCTGTTGCTCGGCGAAGGGCTGGATGTGGCGAGCGCCTGTTATCGAGTGGGCTACGAAAGCCCGTCGCAATTCAGCCGGGAATACAGTCGCCAGTTCGGGTGCCCGCCCTCCAGAGATGCCAGCCGGGTTCGGCATCCTGCGTGAACGCCTGGCCGGAGCCAGTTCAGGGCAGCAGAACGCCAGGGAAAGATCCAATACGACGGTTATTGAAGGAACCATCGGAGGTTGTTTAAGGGTTTCGGCTTTCGCTGTTTAAAGACACTCTGCGTTACTTCCTCAAGGCTACAACGCCTTGCGTCATTGCCTACGACTACGCCAGAGTCGGCCGGCTGAGGAATGAGTGTTGACCGAAGCTGCCATGGTGGATGGCAGCTATCGGCCAGAGCAAACGTTGCCGATTGTGACCAGGTCCAATCTCCAGTGTCCGCCCTCTTTTTATGTCGTGGAACAGGCCGTTCGCAGCGACAGAGACTTCAGATTTGCGACAAGCCACCGTCGACCATCAGCTCCACACCGTTCACATATCTGGCGTCGACCGAGGCCAAAAACAGTGCCGCGCTGGCGATTTCTTCAGGTTGTGCCATGTAGCCCAGTGGCGTGATTTGCTCGACGTATTGGCGTAGTGCAGCGATGTCGCTCTCGCTCATTTTCAGCCCGTTGTCCATCAGCGGCGTGCGTGTGAAGCCAGGGCTCAACACATTTGCGCGGATTTTGCGGTCCTTGAGTTCGTTGGCCCACGTGCGTGCAAATGATCGCACCGCCGCCTTCGACGCGTTGTACAGACTCAATCCCTCCATACCATTGCTGGAGCAGATCGAGGCGGTCAAGACGATGGACGAATTGTCTTTCATCAAGGGAAGAAGTGTTTGAACGCTGAAAAAAACGCCTTTCACGTTCACGTCGAACATGGCGTAGTAAGCAGCCTCGCTGGTCTCTCCGAGGGGATTTTTCTCACAGATCCCGGCATTCGCGAAGACCGCGTCAAGCCGGTCGTCCCGCGCCTGGATTGTCGCTTTGAGCGCGTCGAGATCGGCTTGGCGCGAGACGTCGGAAACCACCGCGAAAGCTTTGTCGCCGAGTCTGGCAACCGCCGCCTCCAGCATTACCGCTGCCCGTCCAGTGATGTAAACGCGTTTGGCGCCCTCGGCGATCAAGGCTTGCGCAATGGAAAATCCGATCCCCGTGGAACCGCCGGTCACTACGGCAACCTGATCGCTGAATTTTCCTGACATGTCTGACTCCTCGGTCGTTGATAAAGGGGTCGTCTGAAACGACCTTGCTCATGGTGAGCGTCATCGGAGCAGAGCGGCACTGACAGGAATGAACATTGATCGTGCAGTTTTGTAAGGCGAAAACGCAGGAGTGATTCCCTAAATTGGAACCCATGACTTGGTCCGAGCGGGCGCGAAGCCTTGCCTTTCACTTGTCGTCACACCTGAGTTTCCCTACAGGATGCCTGTCATGTCTCGAATCGAAATCGAAGTGTCCGAACCCCGGCGCTGGTTGATGTTTGCCATCTTGCTCGTCGGTGCGTTTCTACCGCCCCTGGATTTTTTTATCGTCAACGTCGCGCTGCCCTCGATACAGGACGACTTGGGGACAGGTTCCTCTGCCGAGCAGTTGGTGATTTCTTCCTACGCGACGCTCTATGCCGTGACGCTGATTACCGGCGGGCGACTCGGCGACCTGTACGGTCGCGGGCGGATGTTCTTCCTTGGCCTGCTGGGTTTTGCCGCCGCGTCACTGATGTGTGGCGTGGCAGGTTCGCCGTGGATCCTCATCCTCGGCCGAGCCTTGCAGGGGGTGACCGCCGCCGTAATGGCTCCTCAGGCGCTCGCATCGGTGCAGGCGATTTTTCCGGCGTCGGAAAGACCATTGGCATTGAGCCTGTACGGAGCCGTGTTTGGGCTGGCATCCGTGATCGGTCAGGCACTGGGCGGCTTTTTGATTGAAATCGACGTTTTGGGCATGGGGTGGCGGGCGATTTTTCTCGTTAATCTACCGATTGCATTGCTGGTGATTGCGTTCGGCATCCCTGTGCTGAAAGAAACCCGTGCGCAGCATGCCAACAAGCTGGATCTGGTGGGCACAGCATTTTCGATGCTGACCCTGACCGCTCTGGTCGTGCCTTTGATTGAAGGTCGCGAGGCGGGATGGCCGTTGTGGGCATGGCTTTCACTGGCCGCCAGCCCTGTGCTGGCGGTATTGTTCTGGCGCTACGAGAACCGCTTGCACCGAACTGGTGGGACCCCCATCCTCGCACCGGCCGTACTGAAAGCACCGGGCCTGGGGCGAGCGCTACTGGTCGCGCTTTGCTTCTATTCAATCGGTGTGTTTTTTCTGATGTTTTCGATTTACCTGCAAGGCGCGCTGCATATGACCGCGCTGCATGCCGGGCTGATTTTCCTGCCGTTCGGCGCTGGGTTTCTGCTCGGCCCCCTGTCGGTCCCTCTACTCAGACGCATCCTCGGGGGCTACGTGAATCCCATAGGCATGGGACTGGAGGTTTTCGGACTGCTATGGCTGGGCTGGCTCGTGTCAGTGACACCGACCACCCTCGCCCCGCCCTTCACATCACTCACGATCATCCTGTTCCTGATCGGTCTGGGACAAGGCCTGGGCCTGCCGACGTTGATGCGCATGGTCACGGGGCGGGTCGCGCCGGCGTATGCCGGAATGATCGCAGGCATCACCAGCGCAACGCTGCAAATCAGCACATCGCTGAGCGTCGCGCTGATTGGCGGTGTCTTTTATACCTTGCTGGGAGAACCGGCTACGGCAGTCAGCATCGCTTACGCGTTCACTATCGCGGTACTGTGCATCGCCGTCTGTCTGGCCGTGGGAGCAGCGATAAGCCTGACGTTAGCGCGCCAGCCAGTGCATGTACCGGAGGTATCGGCTGTCCGTTTGACCTGAGGGGGCTACCCCGCGCCGATCATGCTGGAAGCGAGGTCGGCCAGCGCACGCAGCCGGTCCATCTGACGCATGTCCTGGTGATAACCCATCCAGATGTCCCGCCCTGGTGGCGGCTCATCCTCATCCAGCAGGCGCAGTCCTGATATGGAGTCGCCGAGGACGCGGGGCAATACGGCAACACCAAGCCCCTTCGCGCACATTTGCGCCTGAACTGTACGGCTGCTGCTGGTGAACACTGTGCGGGCCCGCGGATACCGCTGCTGCAACCAATGCACGTCGGGGTAATGAGCCTGGGCAACGTTCATGAGGATCAGCCCCAGGCCTTCACCGTCCGGCTGCGGCGCCGGAGCATGCAAAGCGGCGTAGAGTCCGTAAGTCAGGGTTGTCAGCTTGCGGTGGACGATGTCGGGTTCGGTGAAAGGCACGATCCGGAAGGCGATGTCGGCATCCCGGCGAGCGAGGTCGAACAGACGATGCCCGGCGATGACTTCGGGAACGATCAACGGATACCGTTGCACCAGTTCGCTCAGCACCGGCGCCAACACATGGCAGGCGAACCAGTCGGCCGAGGATATGCGCAACAGGCCTTCCGGCTGATCGCCATGTCCTGCCAAACGACGCTCGATAGCCAAGGCGCTGTGTTCCATGTCCTGCGCCAGACTGAGAATCCTCTCACCAACATCCGTGAGCACCAGCCCTTGAGCCGTCCGCAGGAAAAAGGTTTGCCCGCTGGTATGTTCAAGCACCTGCAGGCGCCGCCCGACGGTCGGGTGACTGACCCCCAACTGCCTGGCGGCACCACCGAGCGAGCCACTGCGGGCAATCGCCAGGAAGACCCGCATGTCACTCCAGTCCATGCCCTCGTCCCATACTGAAAATGAACGATGAGGTTGCAACAATGGCCGTCCCGCAGCAATACCCTGAACCACGTGCTTCGAAACCATTATCAAGAGCAGTGGCTTTGAAATGAACGTTGGCTCAGTCGGAGCGGATCACCCTACTCGCCTTGGGCATCCACCACTTCGATTCGAGTGATTCCGACCAGACTCGCCTGCTCGATAATCTCCTCAGGTGTCGAGTCTGCGTCAGGCATGATCAGGCTGTTCTCGCCATCCCCGAAATGTAACTGCAACAAGTGCATGGCCGCGTCCTGAATGGGCAATCCAGGCTGCTTCAGTTCGAGCTGATGGGTACGGGGCTGGTCGTTGAACAGGTACGTGATCGTGTAATTGCGCATGGATGACACCCTCAGAATGGTAATCGGCACCTATCCTGACTGAGTGGTCAGCTTATAGTTCAAGCAGATGACTGTTCATGAATTTCGATCCAGTCACGTGATCTGATCAGCCTCGCGACAAGGACTTCAGACGCTCGACCAGTGCGGCTTCAAAAATGATGTACAGCCGTTCGGCATCGCCGGCACGCAAAGCTCCGCCGGTTTCCAGTCCCAGCACGAATCCATCCGCCCGCGCCCCTGCCTTGACAGCAATGATCATCGAATCTGCCCGGACAATCTGCGCCAGCAGTCGATCTGCTTCACGCTGAATCTTCTCGCCCAACACTACGCCTTCCACATCGCCACCCAATACCTTCAATTCGACATCCAATACACGACAGCGATAACCGCTGAAACCCAAATGATGGGTCAGGATCGTCCAGCCCGCAACAACAGCTCACATCGCCCTTGGGTCCACAGTTGGCGCGATCATCTACGACTTGTAATAGAACCCCCTCCAGAAAGGAGGGTCTGCTCTTTTATGACCTCTCGGAAGTAAATCCAATGTCCGCGCAGCGCAACCTGGTAATACTCGCTCGGGGTGGATACGCCTCCCGCGGGATGCTCTATTTGATCATCGGTATATTTGCCTTGATGGCAGCCCATGACTCGACAAAACCGAAGGACAGTCACAAGAGCCTGGAGGCCTTGCTGAGCCAACCGTTCGGCTATTTTCTGGTGGGACTTGTGGTCGCGGGTCTGCTTGCATTTTCGGCCTGGCGTGTCCTTCAAGCCGTACGCGATGTCGATCATCACGGCACGCAATTCAAGGGTCTGGTGATTCGTGCAGGCCTGTTTGCAGGAGGCTTGGTCAACGGTGCTCTAGCGTTTTTCGCGTTGGGCCTGCTCGTCAGCGGCACCCGAAACTCGAGCCATTCAGGAGAGCAAACCAAAGATTGGCTGGCGCATCTTCTGTCGTGGGAACACTCGAATTTATTGTTGTATCTGATCGCGCTCATACCACTGGGCGTTGGAGTTGCTCACATCATCAAGGGATGGAAGGCTTCGTTCGAAAAGTATTTTGAGGCCGACGACGAAGTCATGCGTTACGTTCGTCCGGTGTCACAATTCGGCCTGATCGCCCGCGGAGTCGTGTTTATGGAAATTGCTTTGCTGCTGGCAGTGAGCGGTTCCGCTTATCAAGCCATGGATCCACCCGGCATGAAGGAAGCGCTGGACGCACTCCAGAATCTACCCGCTGGATGGCTTGTCTTGATGGTGATGGCCCTGGGGCTGATTGCCTTCTCGGTTTACAGTTTCTCTGAAGCGTGTTGGCGCAAGATAAACATGGATGTGCCAGGCGTAGCCAAATGAAAAGCCCGGCATTAAGCCGGGCTTTTGATTGCGCCGCAGGTCCGTCTATCTATTTGTTCAGGCCGCCATATTCGACCCGCTGAGGCTTTTCTTCAGTGAAGCCTTCATCACTTCCATTTCCTTGCCCAACTCCTCGAGCTTGGCATTGCCCAGCAGCTTTTTGGCCTGGGGAAACATCTCGGTTTCCTCTTCCTCGATATGGTGTTCCAGAAGCTCCTTGACCACCTTCACGCGCCCGGCGAACTCGGGTGTAGAAGGATCGGTGGACTTCAGGTCTGGCAATACCAGTGAATCTACTGTGCGATGTTCTTCTTTCGCCTCGTAGTACATCTCATCCTGTTCCTTACCGCCTGCTTCCTTGAAAGCCGGATACAGAATCTGCTCCTCGAGCTGGGTATGAATGGTAATTTCCAGTTCAAGCTTGTCCAGCAACTCCGCCCGCTTTTTTAATGCGCGATCGGTGGATTCACTGAGTTGATTCAGAATGCCTTTAACTTTTTCGTGGTCAGTTTTCAGAAGGTCGATGGCGTTCATTTGAGGCCTCTATCACGGATTATTGTTAGCCGATCCAGCTCGGCAATTCTTGCGTTATTCCAGATAGATCTCGCATATTTTGTGCCAGCACCTCAGCTTTTAAATGGCATTAAACATCAACGACTTGCGCAATATGATGGCCAAATATAAGCATGCACTCTGCATGAGCAGGGGTTGAGGTTCTTGCAAATAGCGGAAGTGAACCAATACACGGCAACGGCTGCGAGAGGTAATAATGATTGGAAATACAGGTGGAGGACGCTAGGGCCAGTAGCCCTAGCTGATATCACTTTTTCTTGTTCGCCGGTTTTTCTGCTTTGTCTGATTTCTTAGCTTTGGTTGATTTACCATCAGCTTTCTTGTCAGATTTTTTTGGTTCGGCATCTTTCTTCTTGTCTTTCTTTTCGGACGATTTGGCAAGCGCCGAGGCTGCCGCTGACTTTTTCGTCGGGGACGATTTTTTGTCTTTCAATTCCTTGGCATTTTTCGAGGACTCACCTTTATTTTTCTTCTCTTCTTTAGCCACGTCGACCACCTCTCGAAGTGCCGGTATTGGCACATTGCCTATGAATTTTTCCACAAGCTGATCATTAGGCGAGAGCGTCCTGAAGCGGTTCAAATTATTTGATACCGTTAAATGGCTTCATATATAACCGAACCAGCAATTCGTCTTTCAAAACATCAACGGAGATATCCATGAAAACCGCCCTGATCTCCGACACCCACAACCTCCTCCGCCCCGAAGCCCTCGCCGCGCTCCAGGGCTGTGACCAGATCATCCACGCCGGCGACATCGGCAACCCGGAAATCCTCGCCCAACTGGCCAAAATCGCCCCCGTTCACGCCGTGCGCGGCAACAACGACCTCAACAGCCAATGGGCCGAAAACCTCCCCGACCTTTTGACCTTCACCCTCTATGGCTGGTCTACCCTCCTCGTCCACGACATCGCCGATGTCCCCGCTGATCTCGATCCGGGCATCAGGCTCATCATCACCGGCCATTCCCACAAACCCCGCATCGAATGGCGCGGTGACCGTCTCTACGTGAACCCCGGCAGCGCCGGCCCTCGGCGTTTCAAGTTGCCGGTCACGCTGGCGATCCTCGAGATACAACCCGACCGCATCGAACCGCGCCTGATTTCCCTGCTGGATCCCCCTGCCTGAAACCGCTACCGTTCCCAATCCAGAACAGGGAACCCACGCGCCATGTCCATCGCCGACAACCTCCTCGCCTTCACTTTCGCTGCCACGCTACTGACCCTGACGCCCGGTCTCGACACCGCGCTGGTGCTGCGCACCGCCACCGTCGAAGGCAAGCAGCAGGCGTTGCGTGCGGCGTTGGGGATCAATGCTGGTTGTCTGTTGTGGGGTGCGGCGGTGGCGTTTGGGTTGGGGGCGTTGATTGCGGTGTCGGAGCTGGCCTACAACCTGTTGAAGTATTGCGGCGCGGCATATCTGGCGTGGCTGGGGTTGAACATGCTGCTGCGCCCTCGCCGTTCGCTGGCACCGGCCGAGGCCGACGGCAAGCCGGGGGCGAACTGGTTTTTCAAGGGCATGCTGGGGAATGTGCTGAATCCGAAGATCGGGATTTTCTACGTGTCGTTTCTGCCGCAGTTCATTCCGCAAGGTCAGCCGCTGGTGCCGTGGACATTCGGGCTGGTGAGCATTCATGTGGTGCTCGGGCTGATCTGGTCGCTGGTGTTGATTGGCGCGACGCAGCCGTTGTCCGGTTTTCTGCGGCGGGAAAAGGTGATTCGCTGGATGGATCGCACCACCGGGATGATTTTCGTGCTGTTCGCCGCGCGGCTGGCGTTCGGCAAGCGTTGAGGCGCCTGCGCTAAACACACCTTCGGTCGAGAGCTGCCACTTCATCAAACTCAAGACTTGCCCATCACATATGGATATCCGTATATTCGGACAACCATATGTTCTGAAGGCATCGTCATGCTCAACCCCGCCTCCGTTTTCAAATGCCTCGCCGACGAAACCCGCGCCCGGGCCACGCTGCTGATCACCCGTGAAGGTGAGTTGTGTGTCTGCGAACTGGTCTGCGCGCTGGACGACAGTCAGCCGAAAATCTCCCGCCATCTCGCGCAACTGCGCACCTGCGGTCTGTTGCTGGATCGTCGTCAGGGCCAGTGGGTTTATTACCGGCTCAACCCTGATCTGCCGGCATGGATTCGCACGCTGCTTGAAACCACGCTCGCCGCCAACACCGCCTGGCTGGAAGAAAACAGCGCGCGGCTGGCGGTCATGGGCGATCGCCCGCTCAACACCTCCGCTTGCTGCTAAGCCTCAGGCTTTCGGGATTCCCATGTTTTTTGCTTTTGCCATTTTTCTGTTCACGATTGTGCTGGTCATCTGGCAGCCGAAGGGGCTGGGTGTCGGCTGGAGTGCGACGCTCGGCGCGGTGCTGGCGCTGCTCAGCGGGGTTGTGACCCTGGGCGATATTCCCACGGTGTGGGGCATTGTCTGGAACGCGACCGCGACGTTCATTGCCGTCATCATCATTAGCCTGTTGCTCGATGAAGCCGGTTTTTTCCAGTGGTCCGCGTTGCACGTCGCCCGTTGGGCAAAGGGCGATGGCCGGCGTCTGTTCGCCTTTACGGTGTTGCTGGGCGCGGCCGTTTCTGCGCTGTTTGCCAACGATGGCGCGGCGCTGATCCTGACGCCGATTGTGATTTCGATACTGCTCGCCCTGCGCTTCTCGGCTGCTTCCACTTTGGCGTTCGTCATGGCGGCCGGTTTCATCGCCGATACCGCGAGCCTGCCGCTGGTGGTGTCCAACCTGGTCAACATCGTTTCCGCCGATTATTTCGGCCTGGGCTTCAGCGAATACGCCTCGGTGATGGTGCCGGTCAACGTGGTTGCCGTGGCCTCCACTCTGGGGGTGCTGTACTGGTTTTTCCGGCGTGACATACCCACACATTACTCACTGGATGACTTGCAGGATCCACGACTGGCCACCCGCGACGGGCTGACTTTCCGGGTCGGCTGGATCGTGTTGGGGTTGCTCCTGATCGGTCTGTTCGCCCTGGAACCGCTGGGCATTCCCATCAGTGCAATTGCTGCAGTTTGCGCCACGCTGCTGTTCGCGGTGGCGGCGCGGGGTCATGTGATTTCGACCCGGCGCGTACTGCGCGAAGCCCCTTGGCAGATCGTGATTTTCTCGCTCGGCATGTACCTGGTGGTGTACGGACTGAAGAACGCCGGGCTGACGGATTATCTGGCGATGGCACTGAATTATCTGGCCAACACCGGGCTCTGGGGCGCGGCGCTGGGTACGGGATTTCTGACCGCCCTGCTGTCGTCCGCGATGAATAACATGCCAACGGTGTTGGTGGGCGCGTTGTCGATCCAGGCCAGTGATGCCGTCGGCGTGATACGCGAGGCGATGATCTACGCCAACGTCATCGGCTCCGACCTGGGCCCGAAAATCACCCCCATCGGCAGTCTGGCGACGCTGCTCTGGCTGCACGTGCTGGAGCGCAAAGGAATCCGCATCACCTGGGGTTATTACTTCAAGACCGGCGTGGTGCTGACCCTGCCGATTCTGTTCATCACCTTGTCTGCCCTGGCCCTGCGCCTGAGCGTTTAACGCCTGTCTGGAAAGAGGAATCATCATGCGCGTTCTATTCATGTGCACCGCCAACAGCTGCCGCAGCATTCTCTCGGAGGCGATGTTCAATCACTTGGCGCCGGCCGGTTTCGAAGCAGTCAGCGCCGGCAGCTTCCCCAAGGGCCAGGTGCTGCCACGCAGCCTGACCACGTTGCAGGCGGCCGGCATTTCCATCGCCGGGTTGAGCAGCAAGGGCAACGAGGCCTTCGAGGACAACCCGCCGGACATCGTCATCACCGTGTGCGACAAGGCCGCCGGTGAAGCCTGCCCGGTGTACTTCGGCCCGGCCCTAAAAGCCCATTGGGGGCTGGAGGATCCTTCGGATGTGCGCGGTGATGAAGAAACCATCGACGCCGCTTTCCGCGCCACTCTCGCCCGAATCGAAACCCGCTGCCGAGCCTTCCTCGCCCTGCCCTTCGCCGAACTTGACCGTGATGCCCTCAAGCGCGAGCTCGACCGCGTCAGCACGCTGTAACCGGAGCCGACATGACCGACCTGCCCAACCTCGATCCTTCACTGGTTCAAACAACCACGCATGACGAAGGCGCCCACAAGCCGCGCATCCTTTTGCTGTACGGTTCGACCCGCCCGCGCTCCTTCAGCCGCTTGCTGGTAGAAGAAGCTGCCCGCCTGCTGGAGCACTTCGGAGCCGAGACGCGGATCTTCAACCCTTCAGGCCTGCCACTGCCGGATGATGCCCCCGGCGATCACCCGAAAGTCCAGGAACTGCTCGAACTGATGCAATGGTCCGAAGGCCAGGTCTGGTGCTCGCCCGAACGCCACGGCGCGATGTCGGCGGTGTTCAAGGCGCAGATCGACTGGGTGCCGCTGGCCCTCGGCGCGGTCCGCCCGACCCAGGGTAAAACCCTCGCGGTAATGCAGGTCTGCGGCGGTTCGCAATCGTTCAACGTGGTCAATCAACTGCGCGTGCTGGGCCGCTGGATGCGCATGTTCACCATCCCCAATCAGTCGTCGGTGCCCAAGGCCTATCTGGAATTCGACGAAGGCAACCGCATGAAACCCTCGGCGCTGTACGACCGGGTGGTAGACGTGATGGAAGAGTTGGTGAAGTTCACGCTGTTGCTGCGTGATCGCCCGGACCTGGTGGATCGTTATTCCGAGCGCAAGGAGTCGGCAGAAGAGTTGATGCAGCGGGTCAATCAGCGGTCGATCTGATGACCAGACCTCACAATAAAAAACCGGTGCGAACGTTCGCACCGGTTTTTTTTCGTCGCCGGGTTACGGCTGGATGGAAGCATCGGCGCTTTGAGGTGACTTGTTTTCAGCGGGCAACCGTCGACGGCGCATCAGGCGATACGCCGCCGGTATGACAAACAGGGACAACAGCGGCGCCGTGACCATGCCGCCGACCATGGGCGCGGCAATGCGGCTCATGACTTCGCTGCCGGTGCCGCTGCCCAGCAGAATCGGCAACAGGCCGGCGATGATCACGGCCACGGTCATCGCCTTGGGGCGCACGCGTTGCACAGCGCCTTCGCGAATCGCCGCGACCAGTCCACGTTCAGAGTGGTCGCCGAGGCCTTCGCGCTCGGCCCAGGCGTTTTTCAGGTAGAGCAGCATGATCACGCCGAACTCGGCCGAAACCCCGGCCAGCGCAATGAAGCCCACACCGGTGGCGACCGACAAGTTGTAGCCCAGCAAATACAGGAACCACGCACCGCCGCTCAATGCGAACGGCAATGTGGCCATGATCAGTAGCGCCTCATCGAAGCGAGCAAACGTCAGGTAGAGCAGCACGAAGATGATCAGCAGCGTGGCAGGCACTACCAGTTTCAGCCGCGCATTGGCCCGCTCCAGAAACTCGAACTGCCCCGAATAGCTCAGGCTCATACCGGGCTGCAATTTCACCTGTTCATTGACGGCGCGACGCAGATCGGCCACCACCGAAGCGATGTCCCGCCCGCGCACGTCGATGTACACCCAACCGGACGGCCGGGCATTCTCGCTCTTGAGCATCGGTGGGCCGTCCGTGACCTTGATCTTCGCCAGCATGCCGAGGGTGATCTGGCTGCCGGAAGGCGTGTAGATCGGCAATTGCTCCAGGGCGCCGGGCGAATCACGCCACTCTCGTGGATAACGGATGTTGATCGGAAACCGCGCCAGCCCTTCGATGGTTTCCCCGACGTTTTCCCCGCCAATGGCACCGGCAACGATGGATTGCACATCGCTGATGTTCAGCCCGTAGCGGCCGGCGGCGTTGCGGTCGATATCCACGTCGATGTAGCGCCCACCGGTCAGGCGCTCGGCCAGTGCCGAACTGACACCGGGCACACTTTTGGCCACCCGCTCGACGGCCTGGGTTGCGGCGTCGATCTGGGCCAGGTCGTTGCCGGCGACCTTCACGCCGATCGGGCTTTTGATCCCGGTGGCGAGCATGTCGATGCGGTTGCGGATCGGTGGAATCCAGATGTTGGTCAGGCCCGGCACGCGCACCACGCGATCCAGTTCTTCCACGAGTTTTTCCGGGGTCATGCCTGGGCGCCATTGATCGTGGGGCTTGAACTGGATCGTGGTTTCGAACATTTCCAGCGGTGCCGGGTCGGTGGCGGTTTCCGCGCGGCCAGCCTTGCCGAACACGTGCTCGACTTCGGGCACGGTTTTGATCAGACGGTCGGTCTGCTGCAACAGTTGCGCGGCTTTTTGCGCCGACAAACCCGGCAAGGCCGAAGGCATATACAGCAGATCGCCCTCGTCCAGCGGTGGGAGGAATTCGCCACCAAGCCGCGAAATCGGCCAGGCCGCGCTGACGAATACCAGCAATGCCACCAGCAGAGAGAGTTTCGGCCGCCGCAACACCGCATCCAGCGCCGGCTGATAGATCCGGATTAACCAGCGGTTGAGCGGATTGTGGCGTTCATCCGGAATCCGCCCGCGAATCCAGTAGCCCATCAGCACCGGCACCAGCGTCACCGACAATCCCGCAGCTGCTGCCATGGCGTAGGTCTTGGTGAACGCCAGCGGACCGAACAGCCGCCCTTCCTGGGCCTGCAAGGTAAACACCGGAATGAACGACAGCGTGATGATCAGCAAACAGAAAAACAGCGCCGGCCCCACCTCCACCGCCGCGTCGGTCATCACTTGCCAATGACGCTCGCCCTTGAGCGCCTGCCCCGGATTGGCCGCGTGCCACGCTTCGATTTTCTTGTGGGCGTTCTCGATCATCACCACCGCCGCATCGACCATCGCACCAATGGCGATGGCGATCCCGCCCAACGACATGATGTTGGCGTTCAAGCCCTGATAACGCATCACGATGAAGGCGATCAGCACGCCCACCGGCAACGAAATGATCGCCACCAGCGAAGAGCGCAAATGCCAGAGGAAGATCCCGCACACCAGCGCGACGACGATGAACTCTTCGAGCAGTTTGTGGCTGAGGTTTTCCACGGCGCGATCGATCAGCTTGCTGCGATCGTAGGTGGTGACGATCTCCACGCCGGGCGGCAGGCTGCTTTTCATGTCATCGAGTTTGGCCGCGACCGCCGCAATGGTCTCGCGGGCGTTCTTGCCGCTGCGCAGGATTACCACGCCGCCGACGGTTTCGCCCTGGCCGTCCAGCTCGGTGATGCCCCGGCGCATATCCGGCCCGGTCTGAACCGTTGCGACATCGCCGAGAGTTACCGGCACCCCGCCAGCACCGAGTTTTAACGGGATCGCCCGAAAGTCATCAAGGGTTCTCAGGTAGCCCGATGCCCGTACGATGAACTCGGTTTCGGCCATTTCCAGCACCGCGCCGCCGGTTTCCTGATTGGCCTTGCCGATGGCTTCGCGCACCTGCGCCAGGGTGATGCCGAGGCTGGCCAGCCGCACCGGATCGGGCTGCACCTGATACTGCTTGACCATGCCGCCGACGGTGGCGACCTCGGCGACGTTAGGCAGGGTCTTGAGCTCGAACTTGAGAAACCAGTCCTGCAACGCCCGAAGCTGCGCCAGATCATGCCCGCCGCTGCGATCCACCAGAGCGTACTGATAGATCCAGCCAACGCCGGTCGCATCCGGACCCAGCGCCGGTTTGGCGCTGACCGGCAATCGACTCTGGATCTGGCTCAGGTACTCCAGCACCCGCGAGCGCGCCCAGTATTGATCGGTACCGTCCTCGAACAGCACGTACACGAAGCTGTCACCGAAGAACGAATAACCGCGCACGGTTTTCGCCCCCGGCACCGAGAGCATGGTGGTGGTCAGCGGATAGGTCACCTGATTTTCGACAATCTGCGGCGCCTGTCCGGGATACGGCGTGCGGATGATCACCTGCACATCCGACAGATCCGGCAGCGCATCGATCGGCGTGCTCTGCACCGACCACACGCCCCAGCCCGTGACGAACAGCGTTGTCAGCAGCACCAGAAAACGATTGGCGACGGACCAGCGAATCAGCGCGGCGATCATGGCTGACTCCCCGAAACGTTCCCGCTCGTTTCAAGCGGCTCGGCGACGATGCCCTTGAGGCTGGCCTCGGAATCGAGCAGGAACTGGCCGGACGTCACGACGTTCTGCCCTTCTGCCAAGCCGTCGAGGATCACCGTTCTGCCGGCGCTTTCCTGGCCGAGCCGAACCTCCACCGGGCGATAGTGCCCCGCGTCTTCGGCGAGCATGACCAAAGTCCGCTTGCCGGTGCGGATGACGGCTTCACTCGGCACCCACAATTGACTCTGCCCGGTTGATCGACTCAGCCGCACTTGCGCCGTCATCCCCGGCCGCAAGTGGCCATCGGCATTGGCCAGCTCGACCCGGACGCGCAGGGTGCGGCTGTCTGCGTTGGTGTCCGGCAGAATCACGCTGACCACTCCGTTGAAAACTCTGCCGGGAAAGGCCGGCAGGCGCACTTCGACGGCCTGCCCCACGGCAACCGAACCGGTCTGCGATTCCGGCACCGCCACAGCGAGCCAGACACTGTTCAGCCCGTTGACCCGCGCCAGGGTTTCACCGCTCGCCACGGTCATGCCCGCCCGCACATCGAGTGCTTGCAGCACACCGCCCAAAGGGCTGGTGACCGTCAGTTCGGACTGCACCTTGCCGCTGCGCTCCACTTGAGCAATCAGGCTCGACGGCATCCCGGTCAGCCGCAAGCGCTGGCGCGCCGCCGCGATCAGGTCGGCATCGCCGCTGCGTCTGAGCGCCAGAAACTCGCTCTGGGCCGCCGTCCATTCCGGCACGAGGATATCGGCCAACGCCGCGCCAGCCGTCAGCACATCCCCCGGCGCTCGGGCGTAGACTCGCTCGACAAACCCATTGGTGCGCGCCTGGATCACCGCGACATCGCGCTCGTTGAACCCCAGCACACCGCTCACATCGAGGTTTGAGGTGAAGGCGCCGCGACTGACCGGCGCTACACGCAGACCGAGGTTCTGACTCAGCCCCGGATCAATGCTGACGGTCGCACTGCCCTCCCCGCCGCTGGCGTATCGGGGCACCAGTTGCATTTCCATGAAGGGTGACTTGCCCGGTTTGTCGAACTTTTGCTGCGGGTACATCGGGTCGTACCAATACAAGGCCTTGGGCTCGGTGCTCGGCGCTGGGGCTGGGGCTGAAGCCGGCACGCCCTTCATTCGCTGATAAGCCAATCCGTAACCGCCACCCACGCCCACCGCCAGCGCGAGGCCGGCCAGCCACACGCCGTTCCATTGTTTACGGTTCACAGGCTGGTCTCCCCATAAGCGAAATGCAGACGCGCAGCGGTCAGCGCGCGTTGTTCTTCCATGTCGATCTGTTTGAGGCGGGCCTCGATGAGTTCGCGGCGGGCGTTGACCACCGCGTTCAAATCGCCCTGGCCGGCGCGATAACTGGCCAGGCTCAGATCGACTTTCTCTCTGGCCAGCGGCACCAGGCTTTCTTCGGTGCGGCGTACGGCCCGATCGAGGCGCTGGTAATCGGCCAACTGGTTTTCCAGTTGTTCGGTGTGCTCGCGGGACAGGGCCTCGCGCTCGGCTTGCAGTTGGCTGACCTCGGCCTGTCTGGCGGCGATTTTCGGGTTCTGCCGCGTCTCGGGAAACAGCGGCAGATCCCAGGAAAACTGCACGCTGACCATGTCGCCAAACTCGCGGCCCCGATGCTGGTAATCCACCTCCCAGCTCCAGTCGGATTTTTTCTCGGACACCGCCTCTTGCACCCTGGCCTGGGCTTCGCGGGTCATGGGCGCGAAAGCAGCCAGTTCGGGATGGTGTTGCAGTTGATGATTGAAGGTCGAGGCATCGACCGGCCACACGGGCAAACCGCCCTCGGGCTTGTCGTTGGCGGCGGTGCCGATCCAGCGTTTGAGCGCGGCTCGGGCCTGGGTGCGCTCGAGGGTCAGGTTGTCCTGTTGCTCGGCGAGTCGGGCCGCCTCCTGCTTAGGCGTTACCGCGTCGGCAGGTTGCGCGCGGCCACCGGCGATCTGCGCCCGGACGGTCTCGCTCAGCAGACGGTTTTCCTTGAACAAGTCCTGGAACAACGCTTCTTTGCGCTCGACCGAATAGCCGCTGATCCACGCCAGCGCCGTCGCCTGACGCACCTTCAAACGCTCGACACGGCGCTCGGCCGCCGCGCGCTCAATAGCGGCGTCGGCAACTTCGATGCGCGCCTTGCGTTTGTCTGCGTTGGGCATCTCCTGCCGGTAACCGACCATCTGCATGGTCATGAAGTCCTGATCGACGCTCCAGCGATCCGGGCCGCCCACGGGGTAGTTCTGCAAACCGAGCAACAACTTGGGATCGGGCAACTCACCCGCCGGAATGGCCGCGCTGCTGGCGGCCTGGATTTTCTGATCTTGTGCGGTCAGCGACGGCGCATTGTTTTCGGCCAGCCGCAGCGCTTGATCGAGTGTCAGCGCGGCGGCGAAACCCGGCCACGCGAGCACGCTTGCCGCAAGGCCGGCCACCAGAGGCCAACCCGTGCAATTGCACTTGAATGTCATGTTTACGATTCCTGTGATCGTTCACTGCGCGCGGCGAAAAACACGCGCACAGCCAAATCACTCCGCCTGGGCGGAATGAGCTTCAAGGGGAGACAGGAATCAGGTGCGGGGCGGTCGCCAGACCCCGGACGGGGCCGCTAGCGGCAGGGAATCAGTGAAGAACGAATGCGTGACAGGGCTGAATACGGTAACGGGCGGCTTGAGGATCGCGACTTGCAGCAGGCCGCCGGTCTTGCACTCCTGGCCGGGTTTGCAGGGGGAGCCATGGTCGGCAGGACTCTTCATGTCCTTGCAGCAATCCATGTTCATGCCGTCCATCATCGCCATGCCCATTGTTTGCATCGGGCACGGTTCTGTCGGTGCCTGCACGCCCGCCATCCCGCTGAGGGGAAGCGCCAGGCTGATCAGGAAAACGAGACAAAACCGCAGATAGCGTTTCATGGCCGGGAGTCTAGTCGTGAAAACGGGCGCCTACAATCGGCTGCCCAGCGATCTCACCGGACACGCATTAAGCCAGGATTAGCAGCAAAAAATGATGCAGCAGGCGCCCTATCACCTAACCTCAATGCTTGTGTGATCAACCGGAATCGCCCAGTCCCATGCGTAATGCATTGAAGTCATTGATGTTCATCGCTCTGATCCTGCTTGGTTCGGGGTTGGCGGCGGTATCGGCCGCCGATGTGTCCGGCACACCGGATGTCAGCACCGGCGCCCCGCTCCCCGGCGTCACGCAAAGCGATCTGCAGGCCTTGCAACTACGCCTCGACGGCCTCAAGCAGCAGATCTCGTCCGCCAACAATTACAACCAGCTCGAAGGCCCGCAGGACCGGGTGCAGACGTTCATTCTGGACATCGATCGGCTATCGGCCTCGCTGTTGCCGCAGCAGGCGCAACTGACCGTGCAACTGGGCGTGCTCGGGGCCGCGCCGGCCGAAGCGGTCGCCGCTGAACAAGCCGATATCGCCGCGCAACGGGCGACGTTGATCGAGCAGAAAACCAAAGTCGATACGGCGTTGAAGAACCTCGCCACCCTCAAGCAAAACGCCACGGAGCTGATCACCCAGATCGCCGGTATCCGCCGCACGTTGCTCGAAAGCGAGCTGACGCTCAGCACCCACAGCATTCTGAATCCCGGCTTCTGGGCTCCCCTTGTCAATCCGTCGGCGGATGACCGCCAGCGTCTGCGCTCTTTCGTCGATCAGGTGCAACAGACCGGCGCCGAAGCCTGGCAACCGGGTCAGCGACTTTACACCGCCCTGCTGGTGGTGCTGGCCTTCGTCGTCTGGACGCTGGGTCGGCGACTGGCCGACCGCTGGCTGGCGTGGGTGTGCATTCACCGCATGCCGGAGGGTCGACTGCGCCGCAGTTCGCTGGCGTTCGCCTCGGCGCTGGCGACACTAGCGACCACCGCCATCGCCCTGCAACTGCTCTATTACGCCTGCACCCGCCATGTGCCGTTGCCGCCGATGCTGGCGACATTTTCCGAGGAGTTCGGGAAAGTGGTTTATGCCTGCGTGCTGATCACGGGACTCAGCCGCGCGTTGCTCTCGACCGAGCACCCGTCCTGGCGACTGCCGGCGGTGGCTGACCCGGTGGCGCTCGCGCTGCATCCCTACGCACGGATCCTCGCCGCGACGCTGCTGGTGCTGGTGACGGCGGTGCAAGTCAGCAATGCCGCCGGCATGAGCAGTCAGATCGTGCTCGCAGGCAGAGGCATCATTGCGCTGGCGGTGCTGGGTATCGTCACCACGCTGCTGATGCGCGTCGGCAGGTTGCGCAAAACACTGGCCGCAGCCGGTGACACCCAAGTGGCGGGCAACACCTTCGCCGGGGTGGTTTACACCGTTGCCACCCTGGCGATGGTGCTGTCGTTCGGCGCCCTGCTGACGGGTTATGTGTCGCTCGCGCGGTTCATCACCTACGAACTGGTGTGGGCGTTTATCGTGTTTTCCGGGTTTTATCTGCTGATGCAACTGCTCAGCGACAGCTGCGAATACTTCTTCTCGCCCCGCCACTCCAGCGGCAAGGCGCTGAAACAGCTGCTGGGGGTCGGCGACCGGCGCCTCGAACAGGCCTCGACCCTGCTGGCCGGTTTCGGTCGGGCTGCGCTGTTGCTGCTGGCGGTGATCACTCTGTTCGTCGGCGGGATCGGCACCACACTCGGCCAACTGGCCAACAACATCGGCACGATCCTCGGCGGTGCCGGCCTGCGCAAACTGAACATCGTCCCCGGCCATTTGCTCAACGCGATGCTCGCGCTGCTGATCGGCATCTACCTGATCCGCGCCCTGCGCCGCTGGCTCGACAACGAGTTCCTGCCCAAGACCGACATGGACCCGGGCATGTGCGCCTCGCTCAGCACGCTGTTTTCCAACATCGGTTATGCGGTGGTGATCCTGCTGACCCTGTCATCGCTGGGCGTGCAATGGACCAACCTGGCGTGGATCGTCAGCGCCCTGTCGGTGGGCATCGGCTTCGGCTTGCAGGAGATCGTGAAGAACTTCGTCTCGGGGCTGATCCTGCTCACAGAACGCCCGGTCAAGGTCGGCGACCTGATCAGCATCAGCGGCGTCGAGGGCGACATCCGCCGGATCAACGTGCGCGCCACCGAAATCCAGCTCAGTGACCGCTCGATCGTGATCGTGCCCAACTCGCAGTTGATCTCGCAGAACCTGCGCAACGTCACCCTCGGCGGCAGCGCCCAGGGCGTAGCGACGCTGGAGCTGATGTTCCCGCTGGATATCGACCCCGAACAGGTGCAGAACCTGCTGTTCGACACCTACAAGGAACACGAAACCATCCTCGAAAAACCGGCACCGTTCGTGCGCTTCAGCAAGCTGACGCCGGACGGGATTACGTTGACCGTGACCGGGTATGTGGCGAGCCCGAGGATTGTCGGGACGACCAAGAGTGATTTGTTGTTCGAGATTCTCAAGCGGCTGGGGGCGGCGGGGATTGAGCTGGCGAAGCCGCCGAGTACCTGATGAAAAACCTATGGGGTCTGTACTGCTGCGCGCCTGCCTGATCAGGCCTCAGTGGTGTCAGTCGACTCCGGCGCCGCTTCAGCCTCCAGCTTCAAGCGATCCGCCTTGCTGATGTACTTCGGTTTGTTGCTCTTGGGTGCCAGTTTGGCGTTGGCCTTTCTGGATTTTTCCTTGAAGAGCTGTTGCAGTTTTTTCTGACGGTTCATGGTGTTTTGGCCTGCTTGAAAGTTGTTGGATGATATCAGCGTTGGGCCTGCTTCACCCCAGCACGTCAGTAATCCAGCGCACCTGCTGCGTCAGCTCCTGCACCTTGTGTTCACAAACGGCATGCCGAGCCCGTCCAAAGTGAGCCAGCGTCTGCTGCTTGTGCCGCAGCCGGTGCTGCCACTTGCTGACAAACGCCGGACTGCGCGCCTGCAATTGCAATGGCCCGAAGAACAATTCCTCGGCGGTATACCTCACCGGCTCGCCCCGCTCGGCCACGATGATTTCGTAGTCGAAACGGTTCTCCCGCAGGATTTCTTCGCAAAGGATGCGGTACCCGTTGTCCATCAGCCATTGCCGCAGCGGTTGTTCGCCGCCGTTGGGTTGCAGGATCAGGCGCTCGCGGCCGCTCAGGCGCGCCTTGCCGGCTTCGAGGATGTCGCGGATGGTTTCGCCGCCCATGCCGCACACGGTAATTGCCGTAATCCCGTCTTCCGGTTCGACGGCCATCAAGCCATTGGCCAAGCGCACGGTGATCTGCTGCTCAAGATCGTTGTCGCGCACGGTACGTTGCGCCGAACGGAACGGCGTCTCGGCCATCTCGCCCGCCACCGCCGCCGCGATCGCGCCACGGCGCATCAGGGCCACCGGCAGGTAGCCGTGATCCGAGCCGATATCGGCCAGCCGCGCACCGGCGGGCACGTGCGCCGCCACCCGCTCCAGGCGCATGGACAATGTCTGTTCGTTCAACCGCAACCCCTTTCACTCTGAACGCCCGGCGCTAGTGGCCGGATCGGGGCGCGATTCTGGGGGGCAACGGCGGGGATTTCAAATTTATGTGACCAACCGCGATGCCTAGACCAACACCGTCAACCAAGCCGACAGCAACAACAAAAACGCCAGCCCGGCATTCATGCGCCGCAATGCCAGTGGCTCGCCAAAAAACCGAGCACTGCCCACGCCCAGCAGCGCCCACGCCGTCATGCACGGCAGGCAGACCATTAGAAAAACCGCCGACAACAGCAGCATCCGCGCGCTGTCGTCGCCGTTGCCGCCAAACACGCTCACCACCGCCACGGCCATCATCCACACCTTGGGATTAATCAATTGCAGGCCGACGGCGCCGAACACGTTGAAGCCGTCATCAGCCGCTGTTGCCGAGTCCAGCGACGGCGGCGTGCTGCGAAAGATCTGCCACGCCAGCCAGCTCAGCCAAAGCACGCCAGCCCAGGCCATCGCCTGCTGCACGCGGGGATAGCGCAGCAAGGTTTCTCCCACGCCGAGGCCGACCACCAACACCACCAGCGCCGCCGACACACACGCACCGAAGATGATCGGCACTGTTGCCGTCAGGCCACGTCGCGAACTGTGGCTCATCACCAGAATATTGGTCGGCCCCGGGGTGATCGAGGCGACGAAGGAAAACAGCAGAAAAGGCAGCAACGATTCCATGACAGGACTCCCGAATCAAAACAGGAAGTCATGGTCGCGGTTGTACGGGGTTCAGTCTGGAAGGTTTGAGCAGCGCTTGCGGTAATCCGCCGGCGTCAGGTGATAGGCACGGCGGAACCAGCGCCCGAGATGGCTCTGATCGGCGAAGCCGAGGGCGCTGGCGACGGTGGCGGGTGTTTCGCCGCGCGCCAGTAACTGCCGGGCGCGGGCCAGGCGCAACTGAATCAGGTAGGCGTGTGGCGCAAGGCCGAAAGCAGCCTTGAACGCACGGGTCAGACGAAAGCGATCAACCCCGCAGGCCTGGGCCAAATCGTCCAGCCCGATGTCCTCGAAGGCGTGCGCATGCAGATAATCCCGCGCCACCTGGGCCACCCATGGCAGGCGCGGATCGAACGGCTGGCGCTTGCGCCAGTCGAGGTGGGACGTCAGCGCACCGAGCAAGGTGTCGATGGCGGTCTGGCGCACGATGCGCAAGTCGCCTTGATGCAGGGCGTTGAAGGCCTGATTGATGGCCGTGGACAGGCGTGAATCCTGACTCAGGGTATCGGTGAACCCGAGTTGGCTGTTGTCCGGCGCATGCTCGAACAGCACGCGCAATTCGCGCTCCAGCCAGTGCGGGTCGAGGTAGAGCATGGAATAGGTGAAGCCCTCCTCCGTGGGCGCGTGCCCGTCGTGGATCTCACCCGGTTCCAGCATGAAAATCTTGCCCGGCGTACTCAGATGGCGCACGCGTCGGCAATGAAACTGCTGCACGCCCTGCTCGGTGACGCCCACCAGAAAGCTGTCATGCCAGTGCGGATCGTAGGCATGGCCCTGGAAATGGGCACGAATCGACTCGATCCCGGTGTCGGCATCCTGAGACAAGTCGATCCAGTTGCGTTTGTCCACGCAAGGCTCCGAAGGCAGTGGTTGTTCGTCAAGGACGTCTACGTTACCGCGACTTTGCCGATGGGTTTAGAACATTTGTGCACGTGAGCCAGGCAGGCCATTCAGCAAATTTAATGAACCCTGAGTGTCACGGCCCGCCTAAGCCAAAGACCATCAGGAGGTAGCTCATGCAAATTGAAACCACGTGGATCGTACTGGCCGTCGTGCTTTTGCTCATCGAATTGTGGGCGATCAACCGGGTGCGCAAGAGTGAAGGAAAAGCCAGCAACAAAGGCGTCTGGATCGTATTGATCGTGTTTGTGCCGCTGTTCGGGCTGATCGCCTGGGCGCTGGCCGGGCCCAAGCACGTCACTCAGGCCTGAAGCCCAAGACAAGCAAGAGCCCCGAACATTCGGGGCTTTTTGTTGGCCGCAGGTTTGTATCGCAGTGTGTACGAACGCCTCCCGGATACATCCCCGCGCATCAGCCAGCGGAAACGGAAACAGCGCAGATACGTGGCCAGTCTTTAATGGGCTCCAGATTCGAAGGGTTCAGCCAACGCCCGGCCCTCAACGATTACCAAGGAGACTTGCCATGAAGCACGCACCACACGCCACCGTCACCACCGGGAAAAACCGTCGTCGCCTGTTGGGCTTGTCGATGCTCGCCACCGCGCTGTTGCAGTTCGGCGCCTTCGCTCAAGCGCAAACTTCAGCACCGGAGCCGATCAAGACCGAAGCCGCCAGCGTCAAGGCCGATCTGCCCTTCGGCCCGCTGAAACACGTGAAGGCTGGCCTGCTGGACGTGGCCTACGCCGAAACCGGCCCGGCCAATGGCCCGGTGGTGATTCTGCTGCACGGCTGGCCGTACGACATTCACAGCTACGACGACGTCGCGCCGCTGCTGGCGGCCAAGGGTTATCGGGTGCTGATGCCGTATGCGCGGGGTTATGGCGACACGCATTTCCTGTCCGACAAGACCGTGCGCAACGGTCAGCCGGCGGCGCTGGCCAGTGACGTGATCGATTTCATGGATGCGCTGAAGATCAAGCAAGCCGTGCTCGGCGGCTACGACTGGGGCGCGCGTTCGGCGGACATCGTTTCGGCGCTGTGGCCGGAGCGGGTCAAGGCGCTGGTGTCGGTCAGCGGTTACCTGATCGGCAATCAGGCTGCCGGCAAGAACCCGCTGCCGCCCAAGGCCGAACTGCAATGGTGGTATCAGTTCTACTTCGCCACTGACCGTGGTGAGGCGGGTTACACCAAGAACACCCATGATTTCGCCAAGCTGATCTGGCAACTGGCGTCACCGAAATGGGCCTTCGACGACGCCACCTTCGACCGCAGCGCCAAGGCGTTGCAGAACCCGGATCACGTCGCGATCACCGTGTTCAACTACCGCTGGCGTCTGGGCCTGGTGCAAGGTGAAAGCCAGTACGAGGCACTGGAACAGAAACTCGCCACCGCGCCGTCGATCAGCGTGCCAACCATCACCCTGGAAGGCGATGCCAACGGCGCGCCGCACCCGGCGCCCGAGGACTACGCCAAACGCTTCACCGGCAAATACCAGTTCCGCCTGATCAACGGCGGCATCGGTCACAACCTGCCGCAGGAAGACCCGAAAGCCTTCGCTCAGGCGATCATCGACGCCGATCACCTCTGAAGCAGCACGCCAAACGGCTCGTCATTTGACGAGCCGTTTTTCCTTGGACGGGCGATAACCGAAATAGGCGCTGTAGCACTTGCTGAAATGACTCGGCGAAACGAATCCGCAGGCCACCAGCACGTCCACCTGCGACAGCTCGGTGTGTTGCAGCAGGCGCCGGGCCTCGGTGATGCGCAGCTCCATGTAATAACGCTGCGGCGTGGTGCCCAGTTGTTCCTTGAACAGCCGCTCCAGTTGACGCCGGGAGCGGCCGGCATACACCGCCAGTTGCTCCAGCTCTAGCGGTTCCTCCAGATTGGCGTCCATCAGCTTCACCACTTCACGCAGCGGCGCGCTGACGCAGAGGTTCTCGGTCGGTTTGATCCGCCGGTAACGGGATTCCTCGAACGCCAGAATGTCTTCGATGCCTTCGACCAGCGCCTTGTCGTGCAGGCCCTTGATCCAGTCCAGCGCCATGTGGAACGCGCCGGACGGACTCGACGCCGTCAAACGGTCGCGGTCAATCACATAGGGTTCGCTGCTGACCTGGGTCGCCTTGGAAATCTCCGCCAGCGCCGGTCGATGCTCCGGGTGAATCGCACAGCGATAGCCTTCCAGCACCCCTGCCCGGCCCAGGAACCACGCGCCGTTCCACAACCCGGCCAGTATCACGCCGGCCTCGGCGGCCATCTTCAGCAGATTGATGAGCTCATCGCTCGCCTTCAATTCCGTGCGGTAACCGCCGCAGATCACCAGCAGATCCAGCTCCTGCAACACGCTGGTTTCCAGACGCGCGTCCGGGCGGATCACCAGCCCCAGATCGCTGATCACTTCGCCGTCGCTGAGGCCGAAAGTTCGCGTGGAAAACAGACCGGGGCGCAGCAGATTGGCGGTGACAAGGGTGTCCAGCGCCTGGGTGAAGGCCGGCAGGGAAAAATGCTCCAGCAGCACAAACCCGGTGCGGGTCATGCGTCCCGGCCCGCTGGCGGGCTCGTTCAGGTAGCGAAGGTTCTTGCCCTTCATGCCACCGCTGAATTGGCGTCGTTCGATCAAGGTGGGGTCCATCGTTCGTTGTTATGCCGCCATGCTAACCGGCGCCGCAGCAAATTACTCGCGAACGACGCAAGCACGTCAGTGCGATCAGTGCTGAAACGGGCGAGCCTGCGTCCCAACGTCGCAGGCCCGGCACCTTGGCAAACGCCACACAAGGCTTAAAATCGCGCCTCCTCTTGCAGTCGCCCGAACGGCGCCTGCCCGCAGCCATGACAACCCTCAGGTTTGAACAGCCGGCCACTTTCACGAAGTGCGCCAGGCTCAATCGTCCTGCCCGTTCGGCGGTCGTTTGTCTTCAACACACTTCGGCTTGGCACTCGCATGCGCAGAGGCGCACGTTCCGCTGTTCGATCACTTGAGTTTTTATGACACCGCGTTTGCTGGCCATGGCGCTGGCGCCCCTGCTCGGGCTATTCATTGTTGCCCTGGGCAACGGCTTTCTGTCTTCTTTGACCACCCTGCGTCTGGGCGCGGCCGGCGAATCGGCGACGATGATCGGCATCGTGTCCTCGGCCTATTTCATCGGCCTGACCCTGGGCGCGATCTTCAACGACCGGCTGATCCTGCGCATTGGCCACATCCGCGCCTACAGCAGCTTCGCCTCGCTGATCGCCGCGACCATCCTGCTGCAGGGTCTGTTTTATGACACCTGGGGCTGGGTCGTCCTGCGCCTGATCAACGGCTGGGCCACGGTCGGCGTGTTTCTGGTGATCGAGAGCTGGCTGCTGCTGGCCGGTGACGCGAAGATTCGCGGCCGTCTGCTGGCGCTGTACATGATCGTCCTCTATGGCGCCGGCGTGCTGGGTCAGGCGTTTTTGGGGAAAATCACCGGGCTGGGCGACACGGCGCCGTTCATGGTCGCCGGCATGCTCGCGACCTTGTCGGTGCTGCCGATCGTGATCCTGCCGCGCGTTTCGCCGCTGCTGGAACAGGTCGAACCGCTCAAGCCACGGGCGCTGCTCGGCGTATCGCCCACCGGACTGGTCGGCTGCTTCGGCTCCGGCGTGACTATCGCGGCGATCTACACCCTGCTGCCGCTGTACCTGCAACGCATTGGCCTGAACGTCGGCGAAGTCGGCAGCATGATGGCCTGGACGATCCTCGGCGCAATGCTGCTGCAATACCCGGTCGGGCGCTGGTCCGACCGCAAGGATCGCCTGCAAGTGCTGACCGTGCTGTGCGCCGCGTGCACCGTGCTGTCGCTGGTGATTGTGCTGGTGCCGCTGTCCTCGGCCATGCTCGCGGCGATGCTGTTCCTGTTGGGTGGCGGCGTGTTCGCGCTGTACCCGGTGGCGGTCAGCCATGCGGCCGACCGTGCGCCGGTCGAAACGTTGGTGCCGATGATTCAGGGCATGCTGCTGATCAATTCGCTGGGCTCGGCGATGAGCCCGCTGCTGATCTCCCCGGCGATGAACGCCCATGGCGAAACCGGCCTGTTCTGGGCCTTCGCGCTGGTCAACCTGGCCATGGTGACGTTCTTCTTCTGGCGTCGCGGCAAGCGTCCGGTGCCGGCCAACCCGGCCCCGTTTGCGGCGGCAGCCACGTTCTCGCCCACCGGCGCCGAGCTGCGGGTGACCGAGGATTTGCGTCAGGCAGCACAGGACCATCCGCCGATGGTCGATGCGTTGAGCGGCGAAGCGGCGCCGCAAACAGGATCGCGCTACGAAGCCAGCTGAGTTTCTGGCGGGCATAAAAAAACCGGTGACTTTCGTCACCGGTTTTTTATTGCCTGCTAATCAGTGCGGCGCGCGCGGGATCGTCTTCATCAGATCCTCAGGGCTGATATGCCCCACCACACTGCCCGGCTGCGGCAGATTCAGGATGTGGCCCTTCATCTTGCCGATCACGTGCATCTCGCACGGTTTGCAGTCGAACTTCAGGGTCAGCACTTCATCGCCGTGAATCAGCTGCATCGGCGCGACTTTGGTTTTCACGCCGGTCACGCCTTTGGCCTGTTTCGGGCACAGGTTGAAGGAGAACCGCAGGCAGTGCTTGGTGATCATCACCGGCACTTCGCCCGCCTCTTCGTGGGCCTCGTACGCGGCGTCGATCAGCTTCACGCCGTGACGGTGGTAGAAGTCGCGGGCCTTCTGGTTGTAGACGTTGGCCAGGAACGACAGATGCGCTTCCGGGTAAACCGGCGGTGGCGTGGTCTCGGCCTTGCGCGAACCGCGCGGGTGGGCGGCAACACGGGCGGCGGTCAGCGCTTCGATCACTTCACGGCGCAACGACTTGAGCTGCGAGTTCGGGATGAAGAACGCTTGCGGCGCATCCAGTTTGATCGAGGTCGCGTGGTACTCGGTGGTGCCGAGTTGGCCGAGCAGGTCGTGCAAGGTGTCCAGCGCCTGTTCCGGTTTGTTGGCGACGCCGAACGGGCCTTCCAGCGCGACGCTGGCACTGATGCCCTCTTCGCTGGTCACGGTCAGTTCCAGACGCTCTTCACGCAGCTTCGCCAGCCAGCTCACGCCGATACGACGCTCGGCGGAAGTCTTGAGCAATGCCTGCTGCCAGTTGTGGTCGAGGTTGCGGTTCAGCGGATGGTTCGGGCGCAGCTTGTACAGGCCTTCCGGCATTTCGTTCGGCTCGACGCGGTAGCGGTAGCGCTTCTCGCCCTCTTCCTCGAACTCGCCCTTGGCTTCGGCGATGTTGGCGCGGAAACCGACCACTTCGCGCTTGACCAGCACATTGAGGCCGTCGCCGTTCGACAGCGGCTCGTGGGTGATCACTTGCATGTCACGCTTGCCGACTTTCTCGACTGTGCCCACCGCCAGACCGGTGAAGGTCGGCGAATCGAACGCGCCGATGTCGATCTTGCGCTCGCTGACGAAGTAGTCGGTGCTGCCACGGTGGAAGGTCTTTTCCGGGTCCGGCATGAAGAAATGCGCGGTGCGGCCGCTGGAAGCGCGGGCCAGGTCCGGACGGTCGTTGAGCACGTCGTCCAGGCGCTGGCGGTAATAGGCGGTGATGTTCTTCACATAGCCCATGTCCTTGTAGCGACCTTCGATCTTGAACGAACGCACACCAGCCTCGACCAGCGCGCGGATGTTGGCGCTCTGGTTGTTGTCCTTCATCGACAGCAGGTGTTTTTCGTAGGCGATCACGCCACCCTTTTCGTCTTTGAGGGTGTACGGCAGACGGCAGGCCTGGGAGCAGTCGCCCCGGTTGGCACTGCGCCCGGTCTGCGCGTGGGAAATGTTGCACTGACCGGAAAACGCCACGCACAACGCGCCGTGGATGAAGAACTCGATGGCGGCATCGGTTTCATCGGCGATCGCGCGGATTTCCTTGAGGTTCAGTTCACGGGCCAGAACCAGTTGCGAGAAACCGGCCTGATCGAGGAACTTGGCCCGCTCAAGGGTGCGGATGTCGGTCTGGGTGCTGGCGTGCAGCTCGATGGGTGGAATGTCCAGCTCCATCACGCCCAGGTCCTGGACGATCAGCGCATCGACGCCGGCGTCGTACAACTGATGGATCAGCTTGCGCGCCGGCTCCAGTTCGTTGTCGTGCAGGATGGTGTTGATGGTGGTGAAGATGCGCGCGTGATAGCGACGGGCAAATTCCACCAGTTCGGCAATTTCGCTCACCTCGTTGCACGCGTTATGGCGCGCACCGAAGCTCGGGCCGCCGATGTACACCGCGTCGGCGCCATGCAGGATGGCCTCGCGGGCGATGGCCACGTCACGGGCGGGGCTGAGCAGTTCCAGGTGATGTTTGGGCAAGGACATATGTTTTTTTAGTCAGGCTGTCACGGTCGAGGCGCGCATTGTAGCCGCGAAACGCGTGGGCGGCACGCCTGTGCTGCCGGGTGGCAGCTGCCAACTACCGCGATCACTGCCAGATCGTTCCCACGCTCCGCGTGGGAATGCAGCCCGGGACGCTCCGCGTCCCTTCCAGAGCCGAACGCGGAGCGTCCGTTGAGGCATTCCCACGCCCGGCGTCACAGATCGTTCCCACGCTCTGCGTGGGAACGATCATTACGTGGGTCAGGCCTTGGCGGCCATCGCGGTGACTTCCACCTTCATCCCTTCAACCGCCAGCGCCGCCACGCCAACCGCCGCACGCACCGGCCAAGGCTTGGCGAAGAAGCGCTTGTACACCTCGTTGAACGCAGCGCGATCAGCCATGTCGGTCAGGTAGATGGTCAGGTGCAGCACGCGGTCCATCGAGCTGCCGGCCTTTTCCAGCGCCACTTTCAGCGCCTGCAACGTGCATTCGCTTTGCGCGGTGACGTCGCCCAGTTCCAGGCTGCCGTCGGCACGGGTCGGAATCTGGGTCGACATCAGGATGCCGTTGAATTCGGTCACGTCCGAAGAGATCGAGTCTGCATCCGGATCCGGGGTGTAGGTGATGTCTTGGTTGGCCATGGGAAAGTCCTTCGCTGGCAGTGAGGACGGCGCCATCGGGCGCCGTTTCGGGCGGCCAGTTTACAGACACGCTCGCCGGTTGGAAGACCAGACATCGAGTGTCAGCCTTGCGCCAGTATCCGCCGCAGCTCCAGCGCATTGCCGATTGCCGCGCCGCTGGCGGTGTTGTCGAAGATGCACCAGGTGTCGACGCCATCGACAGCCGCCACCCGCAAATCACCGGCGAGCGTTTTCAGATACGCCGAGTCGTAGGGGCTGTGATAAATCCGTGGCGAACCGTGCAGCCGCCAGTAGCGCACGCCCGGCCAGCCGCACGGAGCCGCATCGGTGCTGATTCGCAAGGGATCAACCACCGCTTGCGCGATGCGATACGCCATCAACAGCAGTTCAGCGGCGACCCAGGATTCGTGGCGCGGCTCCAACACCACGGCCCCGGAATAACGCTGGCGCAACTCGACGAAAAAGGCCTCAGCGAGCGCTTCGTCGAACGCCAGCGACGGCGGCAACTGCAGCAGCAGACAACCCAGGCGATCGCCCAGCCCCGAGCACTGCTCAAGAAATGCGTCGAGCTCACGCTCACAGTCCCGCAGGCGCCGCTCATGGCTGATCAACTTGGGCATTTTCACGCAAAAGCGAAATCCGTCCGGCACCGATTCGGCCCATCGGGCGTAGGTTTGGCGTTGGTGCGGACGGTAGAAAGAACTGTTGATTTCCACGCCATTGAGTTGTGCGGCATAGCGTTGCAGGTGGGTGCCCTGCTCCGGGAATGACGGCCAGTATTCGCGGGGCAGGCTCCAACCCGCGCAGCCGATGAAGATCGCCGACGCACTCAAAACAGCACCTTGCCCGCTTCGCGCATAAAGATTTCCACGGTTTTCGGGCCGATGCCGTCGAAGGCTTGCAAACGCTTTTCGAAGTCCTGGCGGTCGGCGCTCGCCTCGACCATGTTCATTATCCGACCGGCATATTCTTCATTCAGTTTGGCAGCCAGCGCGAGCAGGCGCTCGGCGGTGGTTTCGTCGTAACGCACGTAATGCGCCTCGCCGAGCATCCGCACCAGTTCGCGATGGGTGCAATGGCCCAGTTTGCGCGGGGTGTCGCGCTGGTGTTGGTCGACTATCACTCGATAGGCTTCGGCGGCAATCGCGGCCTGGATTCGTTTGCCCATCAGGAAACTGGCGAGCAGCCATTTGAACAGGGCTGATTCGCTTAAAGGGTGGAGGCTGATATGCAAGTCTTCGGTGCTGATGGTTTTGGTCATGGACCTTTTGAGCGAGCTTTGGCGTGATGAGTGCGAGGTTGGCGACGAATGGCCTGGAGACGTAAAGCGTCAGGCTTCTCCTCGTTGGGCAATGATCGATAAACAGGTTTGGATCGCGCCGTTTAAAGACATGTCGGAATGCTTCCGGATGCCTACAAATCCTTGCGCCAGAGCCTACCGCTACGCCAGAATCCGCCGGCTTGTGCGCCTTGGGGTCGGCCGGTAACTTGGATCGGGTCACTGATTCGCAGTGATCGGGTTTAGCAGCCCGGCTCATCTACCTCGGTTGCACATCTCACCTTGTCAGGTTTTCGCCTGCGTTTTGCGGTGGCTGTGCGCATGGCACCTTCGGGTGCGCCGGGTTTGGTGATGACCGGTCTGCTAACTTGCGCACAGCTGCCACCCTTCCGTTTAGCAGCGAGACGGTTGCAGCCTCAATGAGGCACATCACCATGTTCAAAGTAACGCCAAATCCTCCGGTCACTGAACCGGCCAGCATCACCGACCCAACTTCCCCCTACGAATGCCCTGACTCCAAAAGATTCAACGAAGCCGCCAACCGCGCCCCCGACTACCACCTCGGCCCGATCTCAGCCCACATGATGGCCGCGCCCTACTCCCCCAACCGCCTCTACCAGGCCAACCCGGCCAGCAACAACGAATCCCTGCTCGCCGACGCCGTCGAAACCCTGGGCTCAGCCAACGTCATGCTCAACAACTTCGTCGATCTCCTCGAAGGCCCCCACCGCAAAACCGCGCAGGGCATCGCGCAAATCGTGATGCTGGCGGAACTGGCGGTGAATCAGGTACTGGATAACGTTGTGCCGACGGAATAAAACCCTTGGCGGCAGGTCTCTCCCTGCCGCCCCTGCATCAGTCGATCAATCCCCGCCACTGGATATCCCCCCAATCCCAATTATGCTCAATGAAACCCCGCCCTCCCGCGCGGGGCGGTGATTCTGTGTACGCTCCACGAAATACCTGAACCGGCATCCGCCACAGGCCTCGGGTACGCGACGTTGATGAAGTGCTCCGGCCTACAAAAACAAGCACGACGGAGAACACCCATGGCAGTACTCGACAGCATGTCCACAGGCAGTGCCCCGCACCACAGCGTCAGCCGGGAGGAGCGCAAGGTCATCTTTGCGTCGTCGCTCGGCACGGTGTTCGAGTGGTACGACTTCTACCTCTACGGCTCCCTGGCGGCGATCATCGCCAAGCACTTCTTTGCCGGGGTGAATGAGACCACGGCGTTTATCTTCGCCCTGCTCGCCTTTGCCGCCGGTTTTGCGGTGCGCCCGTTCGGGGCAATTGTGTTTGGGCGACTGGGTGACATGATCGGGCGCAAGCACACGTTTCTGATCACGATCGTGATCATGGGTGTATCGACGGCGATTGTCGGATTCCTGCCCGGTTACGCGACCATCGGGGTCGCGGCGCCGATCATTCTGATTACCCTGCGCCTGCTGCAGGGCCTGGCGCTGGGCGGTGAATACGGCGGCGCGGCAACGTATGTGGCCGAGCATGCGCCGAAGGGCAAACGCGGTTATTTCACGTCATGGATTCAGACCACCGCAACCCTGGGCCTGTTTATGTCGTTGCTGGTGATCCTCGCCTGCCGTACTGCGCTGGGCACCGAAGCGTTCGAGGCCTGGGGCTGGCGGATTCCGTTCCTGCTGTCGATCCTGCTGCTGGCGGTCTCGGTGTACATCCGGTTGCAACTGAACGAGTCGCCGGTGTTCAAGAAAATGAAGGAAGAAGGCAAGTCGTCGAAAGCCCCGCTGACCGAGTCCTTCGCCCGTTGGGACAATCTGAAAATCGTGATCATGGCCCTGCTCGGCGGCACCGCAGGCCAAGCGGTGGTCTGGTACACCGGGCAGTTCTACGCGCTGTTTTTCCTGCTGCAAACCCTGAAGATCGACCCGCAGACCGCCAATCTTTTGATCGCCGGTTCGCTGCTGATCGGCACGCCGTTCTTCGTGATCTTCGGCAGCCTGTCCGACCGCATCGGGCGCAAGGGCATCATCATGGCCGGGTGCATTCTGGCGGCGGTGACCTACTTCCCGATCTTCCATGCGCTGACTCAGTACGGTAACCCCGACGTGTTCGTCGCCCAGGAGAAGAACCCGGTCAAAGTGATCGCCAACCCCGACCAGTGCTCGTTCCAGTTTGATCCGGTGGGCAAGGCCAAATTCACCAGCTCGTGCGACCTGGCGAAAACCATCCTCGCCAAACGGGCGATCCCGTATGAAAACGTGGTGGCGGAACCGGGCACCGTGGCTCAGGTGCGCATCGGCGACAAGGTCATCGAAAGCTTCGAAGGCACGACCCTGCCGGCCGCCGACTTCAAGACCCGTAACGACGCGTTCACTGCCAGCCTCGGCGCCGCGCTGAAAGAAGCCGGTTACCCGGAAAAAGCCGACCCGGCCAAGACCAATTACCCGATGGTGCTGCTCCTGCTGACCATCCTCGTCATCTACGTGACCATGGTCTACGGCCCGATTGCGGCATGGCTGGTGGAGCTGTTCCCGGCGCGCATCCGCTACACCTCGATGTCGCTGCCGTACCACATCGGCAACGGCTGGTTTGGCGGGTTCCTGCCGACCGTGGCGTTTGCGATGGTTGCGGCCACGGGGGATATCTACTACGGCTTGTGGTACCCGATTGTCATCGCGGTGATGACGGCGATTCTCGGGATCTTCTTCATGCCTGAAACCAAGGATCGCGACATCCATCACGCCTGACCCGCTTCGCTCGATGCTGTGCGTGACTTTCACGCACAGCATCGAGCGTTGTCACATCGGCGTCATTCTCCCTTGGTAACGTCCTCGCGCTCCTGCGCCCCGACCACCAAGGTGAACCTCCCGGTGTACTCAAGCCCGACACGCCAGACCCTCATCCTGCGATCCGACAACATGGCCAGTGACGACTTCGGCGCCCTGTTCTCGCGAATGTTCGGCAACCGTTATGGCGACACACCACCGCCGCCCAAAGACATCATCATTGGCGGCGTTTACGGACGGTATGAAGGCGTGAGTTTCCGGCGCATGCATTATCGGGGTGATTTCACGGTGGCGTTTCCCGAGCCGTTCGACGAAATCACCTTCGTCATTCCCACCGCCGGCAAGATCGTTTTCAACCATGAATCCGTGGGGCTGAGCGATGTGGGGCTGGCCATCGACAAGGCGGATCTGCGCTCGATGCGTTTCGTCGACAATCACGCCCAACACGGCATGTCGATCAGCCGCGCAGCGCTCACCGAACGGCTGTCGTCGCTGTTGGGCCGACCGATCGTGCACAAGCTGCATTTCGAGCCGAGGGTGGATCTGAACAGCCCGGCGTTTCGGGGCATTCGTGCGCTGATCGGTCTGGCGACCGGCACCGAGTTCGACCTACTGTTGAACGCCGGTTCGCTGATGCCGTCGCGCCTGCGGGAAATGCTGGTGGACGCGGTGCTGGAAGCCTGGCCTCACAATTTCAGCGAGGCCTTGCGCCGCCCCGAGGCGTTGATTGCACCACGGCATGTGAAGCAGGCCATCGAGTATATTCAGGCGCATCCCGAGCAGATGGTCAGCGGGACGGATCTGGCGGGGTTGGTGAACGTCAGTCTGCGGGCCTTGCAGGAAGGTTTCCGGCGATTCGTCGGCACCTCGATTGTCGCGTACCAGCGACAGGTCAGGCTGGAGCGCGCCTGTTATGCATTGAAGCAAAGCCAATCGTCATCGGTGACCGATGTGGCCTTGCAATTCGGGTTCAGCAACGTCGGCCGGTTCTGCCAGTACTTTCAGGATGCCTACGGCGTGAGCCCTGCAGAAATGCGAAAAGGACTGCGCTGAGGCAGTCCTTTTTCTTCACCCTCAGTTGATCAGAACTGATAACTGGCCTTGAGCCCGCCACTGAAACCGTGGCTGTCGCCCCCACCGCTGGCACCGACTTCGGCGCCCAGGCTCAGGGCACCAAGGTTGGCCATCAGGTTGACGCCGCCGCTGAACTGATCGCGGTTGTCGAACGCCGCGCGCTGCTCGATATCCAGCCCCAGCAGATGGCCCTCGCTGTCGACCTGATGATCGCCCAGCACATGCTCGTAACCGACCCGCACGCCCGGCACCAGTTGCCACGGGCCCATCGGCATCGGGGCGAACGAGACGTCGAGATTGGCCACCGCACTGCGGCGGGTTTCCTGAATGTCATCGACATCGAGAGCTAGTTCGCTGCCCTTCTCCTGGAAGCCCGACAGGTCCAGGCGGCTGACCCGCACGCCCAGGCTCGGCTCCAGAATCACAGTGCTCAACGGCAAGCGATACCCCAGAGCCAGGGTGGCGCCGCCGAGATTGCCATGAGTGTCACCCTTCGCCGAGCCGAGGCCGCCGCCGAGGTCGCGCTTGCTGTCGTAGTCGACGTAACCGGCGCTGATATTGGCATCGGCAAACAGGCCGTGCTCCAGGCTGGTGAAGCCATAACGGGCACCCAGATTGAGGAAGGTGAAATCCGTATCAGCCTCGCCGCCTGCGCCTCCCACGGTGCCTTTGCTGTAACCGATACCGCCACGCGCACTCAGCTGTTCAGAGAAGCGCTGAGTGACGCCGACCATCAGGCCCTGACTGTGTTCGTTGCTGCTTTGTGCATGGGCCGAACCGTCGGTGCCCAGGTAACCGGCGAGCGCGGTGCTCCACAACCGGTACTGGCCGACCTTGAGGTCGGTGCCGCTGGCGAATGGCGCTGCGGCTTGCTCGATCATTGCGTTCTGACGCAACAAGTAACTGGCGGCATCCGCATGGACCTGGCCGCCCACGGTGGACTCCACGCCACCGAGGCTGCCGGCGTCGATGGCCGATTGCAGGTAGTAGTTGTAGGCGCTGTAGGTGCCCGAGAGCTTGCTGTTCTGCAATTCCTGCAACAGCTGCGCACCAGCGGCAGCGTTGCCGAGCATGCCGGCCTGACCCGGCAGGCTGTTGTACTCGACCATTTTGCCGCGCAGTACATAGATGGTTTCCTGGGACAGACCCAGCCCCTGTTTGAGGTAGTTGTCCATGCTGCCGTATTGCGCGGTCACCTGATCCAGACCCGCTTGCAGGTAACTGGCCTCGACGCCCAGCAGCGGCGCGTAGATCGCGGCCATGCTCGGCGGCATCATCGCCAGGGTCTTGGCAACGCGGTCGGCGGTGTAGTCGTTGGTCGCCAGGTAGTTGCTCATGATCGTCGCGTTGTCGACCCCGGCGATGCTTTGCAGCACAGCGGCCGTCCAGCCGGTGCGATCCTTGCCGGCGGTGCAATGGAACAGCGCGGCGCCGTCGACGCCGGCCAGTTCGTTGAACAGCACGCCCAACTGCCCGCGCATGCCGGCGTCGCTGACAAACGCACGGTTGGTCTCTTGCATCATCGCAGTCGCTTCGGCCGCGCTTTTGAACGAGACCGTGGTGATGTTCGCCCCCGACGTGGTGGCGCCGATGATGTCGATATTCTGATAGGTTGCACCGCTGATCATCGTGTCCGGCGTGGCCGCAATTTCGCTTGGGGTGCGCAGGTCATAAACGGCCTTGATGCCCAGACCGTTGAGGGTCGCCAGATCCGACGCCGTCGGCGTCAGCGCATTGGAGCGGTAGAACACCCCGGCGCGCATCCTGCCGTCATGGGTCGTCGAGTAGGCCGTGGTGATACCGGCGACATCGCGGAAGTTGTCGATGCCCGTCAGGCGCGGGGTATCGAGATCGGAGGCCTGGGCGGCAGCAATGGACAGACTCAGCACGGACAGCGAACACACAAGACGTTGAAACACGGGGCAGCCTCACTGGAAACAGGTTGGGCTGCCCACTATCTGCATTGAAATGTGACGGAATATGACAATTGCGAGAAGGCCAGAAATAGCGGCGCGATCTGTCCGTTTGCCGCGTTTTCTGTCCGTTTTATACGCACTGATCGTTTAAATCCTCGACACGTTTTGACGTTTTTTTTGCAAGCGGCAACGTAAAATGCCCTCCCCAGCCATCGTGGAAGCCGTCAATGACCGACGCAGACGAAGAAATCCTGAACCAGGCAGCGCACTGGTGCCTGCGCCTGCAGGAGGACGATTGCACACCTGACGAACGCCACGCGTTCCAGCAGTGGATTCAGCAAAGCCCGCGCCACGCCTTTGAATACGCGAAAATGCTGGAAATCTGGGACATCAGTGAGCAATTGCCGAACCACTCGACGACTCGCAAAAAACTGCTGACCGATCCTCCCCGGCCCGCCGCGAAGGAGCAATCCTCACGGTGAGCATTCGGGGTTAGAATCCGCGGGGTTCGGCTTACAGTTTAAGGATGACCCCGGCATGTCCACCCACGACACCTCCCTGCAAGACACCGCCGCCCCCGACGGCGTCTGCTTCGGCTGCGGCAGCAGCAACCCGCACGGCTTGCACATCAAGAGTTTCTGGCATGAGGACGGCGTGCACGTCATGGCCGAGCATGTGCCCGAGGCCAAATACTGCGGCTGGCCGGAGCTGGTCTACGGCGGCCTGATCGCGATGCTGGTGGACTGCCATTCCAACTGGACGGCGATGGCTTACCACTACCGCGCCGAGCAGCGCGACCCCGAAAGCCTGCCGCGCATCAACTGCGTCACCGGCAACCTCGGCATCAAGTTCATCAAACCGACGCCAATGGGCGTGCCGCTGACATTGAAGGCAAAAGTCGAAGGTGAAGTCGGGCGCAAGACCCGGGTGATCTGCGAGGTCTACGCCGGGGATGTGCTGACGGCGGTGGGTGATTCGGTATTCGTGCGAGTGGATACCGAGCAGTTGGCAGCGGCGGCGCATGGACGGAATGAAGATCAATGAGTAACCGAGCAATAAACATTGTGGTGATTATCGCGATCAGCGTGATGGTGGTTGGCAAGCTGGAGTGGCTGACGAATTCGTATTTGCTGGCCCTGGCACAAGCGGGCGGTGATTTTGATCAGATGATTATCGACATCTGGTTTGGGGTGGCCTTTCACTCTCTGGTAGTGATCGTCGTGCCGCTGCTGCTGGCGTACTTCAAACAGACGCTTGCCAGTTATGTCGTGTTGATACTCGCGTTGTCGATCTACATTCTGCTCATCACAGGTGTCAATACTATTGCCCTGGTCATCGCCGGGCTAATGATCGCAGCAGTGGTATATGCGGTATTCACGCAATCGATCAACCTGATCCGGTACTTTCGCGCGAAGTGACCCGACTTACCGTTTACCTGGAGCCCCGGCCATGCCCGATCGCAAAATCATCATCCCCGACTCCATGAAAACCATCGTCGAACGCGCCGGTTACGCGCCGGCGGTTGTGGTCGGCGACACGCTTTACTGCGCCGGCCAGGTGGGCCGGACGGCTGACTTGAAGGTCATCGAAGACCCCGAGCAACAGTTCATTCGTGCCTGGGAAAACCTCGACGAAGTGCTAAAGGCCGGTGGCTGCACCTTCGACGATGTGGTGGAGATGACCACCTATCACGTCGACATGAGCCAACACATGCCGGTGTTTCGCGAAGTGAAAAACCGCGTGTTCCCCAAGGGCTTCTGCGCCTGGACTTGCATCGGCGTCAGCGAACTGGCCCATCCGGGGCTGCTGGTGGAAATCAAATGCGTGGCCGTGCGCAGGCGCGCTATACCTGAGTAACGCCATTGCCCCACATCGAGGTGTTAAACCATGAACTTGACCCTCTATTACCACCCGTTGTCGTCCTACTGCCACAAGGCGCTGATCGCCCTCTACGAACACAGCGTCGCCTTCGAAAAACGCTTGATCGACCTGTCCAGCGAAGCCGAACGGGCCGAGCTTCAAGCATTGTGGCCGCTGGTCAAATTTCCGGTGCTGCGCGATCACGCGCGCCAGCGCACGGTGCCGGAATCGAGCGTGATCATCGAGTACCTGGATCATCAACCGGGGCAGTCGCAACGACTGATTCCCGAAAACTGGGAGACCGCACTGGACGTGCGTCTATGGGACCGGTTTTTCGACCACTACGTGATGACGCCGATGCAGCAGATCGTCGCCGACCGCATCCAGTCCGCCAATGGCGACCTGAGCAGTCAGCGAGCGCTGCTGGCCACGGCGTACGGCATGCTCGAACAGCAACTGGCCGACCGCGAATGGATCGCCAGCGCGGATTTCAGCCTGGCCGATTGCTCCGCCGCGCCGGCCCTGTTCTACGCCAGCACGCTGGTGCCGTTTGCCGCCGAGCAACCGCGCCTCAGTGCCTATTTCGAACGGCTGGTGCAGCGCCCGTCGTTCAGTCGGGTCATCGAAGAAGCCAAACCGTGGTTCGACTTCTATCCCTTTGCCGAGGCCCTGCCCCAACGTTTCCGCTGAGGCTCGGCCTCACGCCGGCTGGTGACTGGTCACGCAGTGAATCCCGCCACCACCGGCCGCGATGGCGTCGATATTGATCTGCACCACGTCGCGGTTCGGGTAGAGCTTTTTCAGCAGGTCGAAGGCCTTCTTGTCCGCCTCCTTGTCGCCAAAATCCGGGGCGATCACCGCGCCGTTGATCACGAAATAGTTGATGTAACCGGCCGCGAAATCGTCGTTGTCCCTGTTGAATTTGGTCTTGCGTGGTTTCAGCGGTGGCGAAACGGTGTGGATCTGCAACGGACGACCATCGGCGTCGGTGGCCTTTTTCAGGATTTCCAGGTGCGCCAGGGTGACCTTGTTGTCGTAGGAGCGCGGGTCGGTGTCGAGGTTGGCGATGACCACGCCGGGCGTGACAAAGCGCGCGTAGAAATCGACGTGTGCATCGGTGATGTCCTTGCCCTTGATGCCCGGCAGCCAGATGATCTTGCGCAAACCGAGGCGTGCTTTCAGTTCCGCCTCGACGTCAGCCTTGCTCCAGCCGGGGTTGCGGTTTTCGTTGACCCAGCAGCTTTCAGTCATGATCGCGGTGCCGTGGCCGTCGACTTCGATGCCGCCGCCCTCGCCCACCAGTTCGCTGCGCTGGTAGGTCGCCTGCGCATCGGCCGCCACGCGTTTGGCGATTTTCGCGTCTTTCGAGTGCTGTTGCTTGTTGCCCCAGCCGCTGAAGTTGAAGTCCACGGCGCCCAGGCCGTTCTTGTCGTCGATGACGAAGTTGGCGCTGATGTCACGCATCCAGATGTCGTCGAGGTCGGCGATCTGGTAGGTGATGTTGGAGGTGCCGCAAATCTCTTCGGCGAGGCTGCGTTCGCCGCTGCGGCAATAGATGGTCAGCGGTTCGTAGCGTGCGATGGCGCGGGCGATCCGGCCCAGCGCTTCCTGGACGTCTTCGGTGAAGTCTTCCCAGATCGCGTCCTGCGCGCCGAAGGCCATGTAGGCGCGTTCGTGTTTGTCGCCCTCGTCGGGCATGAACCAGCGACCTTCGCTGGCCGCCAGTACCCGCGCCGGGGACAGGCCGAGGCCCATGACGGCAGCACCTACGCCGGCGGCGACTGAAACCTGTTTGATGAACTCGCGACGAGTCGGCATGTGTAACTTCCTGATGTGTAAGGGGCTGCCGAAGCAGCCCGGAAAAATCACTGTGCAGTGGCGGTCTTGAATTTGGTCCAGGTGCGCATGCGGGCGCGCATGTCGGCCTGGGGAATATCCTTGCCCGGTATCAGACGAGCATAGGTCGCTTCGTCGAGGTAGATGTCCGGGTTGTTGCGCATCGCCTCGTCCACGTTTGGCCGGGCCTTGGCGTTGGAGGTCGGGTAACCGGTGAAATTGCTGATCGCGGCCATGTTTTCAGGGCGCATCACGAAGTTGATGAATTCGTAGGCGTATTCCGGGTGTTTGGCATCGACCGGAATGGCCATGGTGTCCATCCACACCGTGGTGCCCTCGCGCGGCAGGCGGTACTGGAAGCGGGTCTGCTTGCCGGCGCTGTCCGAGGTGCGCTGGGCCTGGGTCATGTCGCCGCTGTAGCCGAGGGACAGACACAGGTTGCCGTTGACCAGATCGGTCACCGGTTGCGACTGGAACTTGCGGATGTACGGCCGCAGCTTCATCAGCAAGTCACTGGCCGCCGCCAGATCCGCAGGCTTGGCGCTGCGCGGGTCGCGGCCCAGATAATTGAGCACCACGGCCAGCACTTCGTCCGGCGAGTCGATCATCGAAATCCCGCAATCGGCAAATTTGGCCGCCAGTTCCGGTTTGAACAGCATGTCGAGGCTGTTGACCGGGGCGTCGGCCATGCGCTGTTTGATCTGCTCGGCGTTATAGGTCAGGCCGATGGTGCCCCAGGTGTACGGCACGGTGGCCTTGTTCGAATGCTCGTAATGGCTGCGCAGTTTTTGCAGGCCCGGTTCGATGTCGTCCATCGCGGTGATTTTGGCGCGATCCAGCGGCAACAGGCTGCCGGCGCGCATCAGGCGTTCGGCCACGGTGTCACCGGGGAAGATCAGGTCGTAGCCGCTGCCGCCGGAGAGCATTTTGGCTTCCAGGGTTTCGCTGCCGTCCATCACGTCGTAGATCACCTTGATCCCGGTTTCGGCGGTGAATTTGCTCAGCGTGTCTTCAGCGAAATAATCCGCCCAGTTGTACAGGCGCAAGGTCTTGTCTTCGGCGTGCACCGTCGGCATCAAACCGGCCAGCGCAAGGCTCAGTGCGCCCAGCAACCATTTGTGTGAAGTAGGCATATCAGACTCCTTGGGGATTCCAACGGGCGTTAAGGTGACGGCCGTCCTGGCTGAGCAAGGCTCCGTACATTTCCGGACGACGGTCGCGGTAGATGCCCCAGCTCAGGCGATCTTCACGCATGGCTGCCAGATCCAGGCTTTGCACCAAAACACCGGTGCTGGCGCGGTCGGCTTCGGCGAGCATTTTTCCCTTGTGGTTGCAGATGAACGACGAGCCGTAGAAATTCATTTGCAGCGTCGCATCGGTCCCGGCCACTTCGCGGCCAACCCGGTTGGAAGCGATCACCGGCAGCAGATTGGCGGCAGCGTGGCCACGCATGGTCATCTGCCAGTGGTCCCGCGAATCCAGATCCGCGCAGCCCGGTTCCGAGCCGATGGCCGTAGGGAACAACAACACTTCGGCGCCCATCAACGCCAGGCAGCGAGCGGTTTCCGGGAACCACTGATCCCAGCAGATACCCACGCCGAGGCGGCCGAACGCGGTGTCCCAGACTTTGAAACCGGTGTCGCCGGGGCTGAAATATTCCTTCTCCTGATAGCCGATGGCGTTGGGGATGTGGGTCTTGCGGTACACGCCCAACAGGCGCCCGTCGGCATCGGCCACGCTCAGGGAATTGAAGTAAGCGTTGCCGGCCTTCTCGTACCAGCTCAGCGGTAACACCACGCCCAGTTCGCGGGCGAGCGCGGCGAAACGCGACAGCACCTGACTGTCGCGGTACTCCTCGGCCAGCGCCATGTGCTGATGGCTCTGCTCGATGCAGAAATACGGCGTGGCGAACAGTTCCTGCAACAGGATCACTTGCGCACCCTGCGCGGCCGCTTCACGCACCAACTGCTCGGCGCGGTCGAGGTTGCTTTTCAGGTCCCAGGTGCACGGCATCTGGGTGGTGGCGACTTTGAGCAACGTCATCGATCAACCCTCCACCGGCCAGGCTGGCTGTTGCTGGGTGATGCAGTGCACGCCGCCGCCGCCATGGGCCACATGATTGATCTGCACCGGCACCACCTCACGTCCCGGGAACGCCTTGGCCAGGGTTTCTGCCGCGATATGGTCGGCCTCGATGCCGTACGCCGGCATGATGATCGCGCCGTTGGCGATGTAGAAGTTGGTGTACGAGGCGCAGAACACTTCGGCTTCGGTGTCCACCGCATCGGTGGCTTCATACAGCTCGATCAGCTCGAATTTGCGGCCCTGGGCATCGGTGGCCAGCTCCAGTGCGCGGCGGTTTTCCCGCACGACTTCGGCGTACACCGAGCTGCGATCGTGCGTCGCGTCCACCAGCAACACGCCGGGACGAGCGAAGGCACAGACGCCATCGACGTGGCCGTCGGTCATGTCGCCGGTGACGTAATCCGGATCGCCCGGCAGCCAGATGGTCTTCTTCACGCCGAGCAGACGGCTGAAAATCTCCTCCATCTCCGCCTTGCTCACGCCGGGGTTGCGGTTGGGGTTGAGCAGCACCGATTCGGTGGTGATCAACGTGCCCTCGCCGTCCACATGGATCGCGCCGCCCTCGTTGCTCAGCGCCGTGCCGAAGCACTCGCCGCCCAAGTGATTGAGCACGCGGCGGGCCAGGCTTTCGTCCAGATCATGGGCCGACTTGCCGCCCCACGCGTTGAAGCGCCAGCTCACCCCGGCCAGACCTTGCTCCGGGTGAACCACGAAGCTTGGGCCGGAGTCGCGGCACCAGCTGTCGTTGACCGCCAGCGAAATCAGTTCGATGTTCGGCCCGCACAAGGCTTTGGCGCGGGCGATTGCCGACGGATCGACGACCATTTTCACCGGTTCGAACCGGGCGATGGCATTGGCGACGCGGGCGAAATCTTCCTGCACCAACGGCAAAGTGACGCCCCAGCCCGACTCCCACAGGGCCTGATTGTGTGGCCAGACCATCCAGGTCGCCGCGTGCTTCACCCACTCTGCCGGCATCATCCAACCGCTGTTGTTGTTTTTGTTTTGCTGCATGGTAAAAAGCCCTTTGAGTTAAGCCATTGTGTTCAATGAAAACAGCCTTGGCGGCGTTGACGTGCATGCTAATGGCGGCCTGAAGGGCAAACAAACGATGGATTTAGCGGAAAACTGATTAGAGGAACTTATCGATCATGCTGAAACACTGGCCACCCCTCAGCTCGTTGCGCGGCTTCGAAGCCGCCGCAAGGCTGGGCAGCTTTCACAAGGCCGCCGAGGAACTGAGCCTCACGCAATCGGCCATCAGCCAGCAGATCCGCAGCCTTGAGGCGTATCTGGAGCAACCGCTGTTTTTCCGCAGCGGGCGCAGCGTCAGCCTGACCGACGCCGGCCACGATCTGCTCAGCACCACCCAGGCCATGCTGCAGCAACTGTCGGTGGGCATCCGGCGACTGGGGCAATACCAGAAACCCAATCAACTGGTGCTCAACACCACGCCGGCGTTTGCCCGGCACTGGTTGCTGCCGCGAGTGGGGGATTTCCGCCGTCAGCATCCGAATGTGGACCTGTGGATTTTCAGCACCGATGAAGTGCCGGACATGGCGACCCAGACCATCGATCTGGCGGTGCGCGACGACATCAGTTCGCAGGCTGAATGCAGCTTCAAGGTGCTGCATGCCGACCGCCTCTACCCCGCGTGTCATCCGAGCTTGTTAAGCGTGCCGAGCGCCCAGCGGACGACGCTGCACGGCGAGCGGGAAATGGACTGGAGCCATTGGGCGGTGGAATCGGGGATCGATGTCGGCCAGCAGGATCAGGGCCTGAATTTCTCTGATCCGGGCCTGTTGTTGGACGCGGCGTGTTCAGGTCTGGGGATTGCGCTGGTCAGTCAGTTGCTCAGCCGTCAGGCGCAGCAAAACGGGCTGTTGCAGCCACTGGTGGAGCAAACCATTCGCGGCCCGAACTGGGCGATGCTGACGCACCGCGACAGCGAGAACGACCCGATGGCGCGATGCTTCAGTCAATGGCTTTCAACTCAACTGGCAGAACCCGAGCCGCCGGCTCAGACGGCCGTCAAATGACCTGCGCCTGGCCGGCCTTCCAGTCGCCCGAACAGTACGTAATGCTGATAACCGCTGGTGAACGCCCCGGCGGAAATCGCATTTCTGACGTCCTGGTTCAGCTCCAGATATTGCGCTTCGTCAAAGTGTTCGGCACTGACTTCACCACTGCGCCCGAGCCTGTCACTCTCGATCGGCAAGCCCATGATCGTGCGTCGCTGGAAGTCGATTATCCGGTTGACAGCGTGGCTCTGCAGCGGTCCCTGATTGGAGTGCCCCGAGTAGATGTGCAATCCGTTGTTCGCACAGCGATTGCACATGTCGACGCAGTTCGGCTGGGTGGACTTGAGCCTGGTCAGTTGTGCCAGCGGCATATCAAGGTACTTGCCCACCTGATATTCGGTCTGATTGAAAATGGAACAACACAGGATGGTGTTGCCATTGCAGTCGAGCACCAGCCAGTCATCCTTGAGCCCGCATGCCTGCTTCGGATAATGGCGAACCAGATTGACCAGGTCGTCGAAGGGTGGCAACGCGAGTCGCTGCAGGGTCTCGCGATCAGTGTCGGTCACCGACGGGTCGCGCTCGATCAGCGCCAGCGTCTTCTCCAGCGGCATCATAACTGAATACCCGGTCGAGAACTCGAAGCCCAGACGCTGGCTGAATTCGCGCATCAGCCCTTCTTCTTCCATGTTGTCGAGGTAGCGGTGGTAGTAGACCTCGATCCGCGTGTTCAAGCCATGTTGCTGCTTGAGCTCATGCAGTTTGATCATGTTGGCCTTGACGACTTCAATGTCGCCGCCTACGTGCCCCTGCTCGTACGTCTGCTGATAAAACCCGGACAGCGAGATACGGAAGAACCATGGATTGGCGAGCATCGCCGTCTCCATGTTTTTCGCCAGATTCAAATTGGAACTGATACCGCTCTGCAAACCGGCGGCATTGATGATCTCGACAAACTCGCCGATGCGCGGGTGGATCAACGGCTCGGTCCAGTTATACAGAAAAATCGACTCGACCCCTTCGCTTCGGGCCTTCTCGACGATCTTCCTGAACATGTCAACTTGCATGGCTTTCTTGAAGTTGACGTTTTCCGAGTTGCCCATCGGACACGAGGGGCAGCTCAAATTGCACGCGCCGACAATATCGATGTACATATTCATTGCGAGTGAAGCTCCTTGATTGAATAGCGGTGCATCCAGACTTGCCGACTTTATTGATCGCCGATATTCGCTATTTTTTTGACAGTCCGGGAGCGCGGTCAGCAAGTTCCGCGCCATTGGCACGCGTGGCCATCAATTCCACGATCCAATCGATAAATACCCGTAGCTTTTGGCTGATATGCCTGTTCGGCGGGTACGCAACGTACAGCGGCATCGGGTCAAGCGCCCAGCCCTCGAACAGTGCAACCAACTCACCTCGGGCCTCATGCTCCGCCGAAATGTAACTCGGCAGCCAGAGCACACCCAGACCGGCAAGCCCTGCCGCCAGATAGGCGTTGCCATCATCGACCGCCAAGGCATGCCGGCCCTTGATCAGCAGGTTCTCCGTGGCATTGCGCAAGGCGTAAGGCACCGGTCTGCCGGTGCGCGCCCAAAGAAAACCGACCACCCGGTGATGGCTGTTTTCCAGCTCACGGGGATGCATCGGGGTGCCGGCGCGGGCCAGATAACTCGGCGCGGCGTACACGCCAAGCTGAAGATCCGCCACCTTCCGGGCCATCAGTGACTGATCGCGCAGCTCCCCGCCACGGATAACGCAATCGACGTTTTCATCGATGATGTCGACGATCCGGTCACTGACGCCCATGTCGATCTGGATCTCCGGGTAGCGCGCGTAAAACTCGGGCAGCGCCGGCACCAGAATCAGATTGGCCAAGGGGCTGGGCACATCGACCCGCAAGCGTCCCTTGGGCTGCGCCGCCGCACCGGGAAGACTGGTCTCGGCGTCGTCCATGTCCGCCAGCAACTTGATCACCCGCTCGTAATAGGCCGCACCGTCCGCCGTGGCGTTGACCTTGCGCGTGGTGCGGTTGAGCAATTTCACTCGCAGCCGCGCCTCCAGTTGCTGAATGAGCTGGGTCACGGTGGTCTTGCTCATGTGCAAAGTCTCGGCGGCCTTGGTGAAACTGCCCGCCTCCACTACTCGGGCGAAGGCTTGCATCGCGTCAAAACGGTCCATATCCCACCTCTGAAAACGGCTCGATTGTTTGGGATTTGCAAACAGTGAGCGCCAAGGTTGCGCGTTTATCGCGCCGATGCAAGCGCCTAGAGTGGCTCCATCACAGGTTTTCAACCCATTGAAGGAGACACCCCATGACCCGTGCCCAGCCAAAACGCGACGTGGTTTTCCCGCCCGGACGCCATGCGCTTTACGAGCGCAATCGTTATTCGCCGGCGGTTCGCTCCAACGGTTTTCTGTTCGTCTCAGGGCAAGTCGGCAGCCTAGAGGACGGCTCGCCCGAGCCGGATCTGAAACAACAGGTGCGACTGGCTTTCACCAACCTCAACGCGATTCTCGGCGCGGCCGGCGGCAGCTTCGATGATGTGGTGGACGTGACGGTGTTCATGGTCGATCCGCAATCGACCTTCGAAACCATCTGGGAAGTGGTGCCGGAGTTCTGGGGCGAGGCGCCGCACCCGACCATTACGGCGGTCGGCGTGACGTGGCTGTATGGGTTTCAGTTCGAGATCAAGGTGATTGCCAGGTTGCCGGAGGAGACACGGGCGTAGGCTTGCGGCAATTGCTCACAATCCGTGTTCAACGGCTTCACTGAAGCGCTCTTGATGCCGTTTCCGCGATCAATATGCTGGCGTCATGTTGTTTTTGCCCCGGACAGAAAAGAGCGCAATCCATGCCCAGCCCGAGAACGCTGTACCAGAAGCACATCGACAGTCACACCGTCTGCACGCTCGACGATCAGGGCCACGTGCTGCTGTATATCGACCGCCAGGTCGCCAACGAATACACCAGCCCGCAAGCCTTCAGCGGCCTGCGTGATGCCGGGCGTACGGTGTGGCGGCCTGCGGCGACGCTGGCGGTGGTCGATCATGTGAACCCGACCGCACCGAAACGCATCGCGACCATGCCCGACGCCGGGGGCGCGCGTCAGGTGTCGTACTTCGAAGAAAACTGCCGCGACTTCGGCATCGAGCTGTTCGATGTGCTGGACAAGCGCCAGGGTATCGAACACGTCGTGGCGCCGGAACAAGGCTTCATTCTGCCGGGCATGGTGGTCGCCGCCGGTGACAGCCACACCACCACTTACGGCGCACTGGGCGCCTTCGGTTTCGGTATCGGTACTTCGGAAATCGAGCACCTGCTGGCGACGCAGACGCTGGTCTACAAACGTCTGAAAACCCTGCGGGTGACGGTCAACGGTGAGCTGGGCGCAGGCGTCACCTCCAAGGACATCATCATGGCGCTGATCGAAAAGATCGGTGCGTCCGGCGCCACCGGTTACGCCATCGAATTCACCGGCCCGGCCATCAGCGCCCTCAGCGTCGAGGCGCGCATGACCATCTGCAACATGGCCGTGGAGGCCGGTGCCCGGGGTGCGTTCATGGCGCCGGACGACAAGGTGTTCGCTTACCTGCAACGCAAGCCGCGTGCGCCCAAGGGCAAGGTCTGGGAGCAGGCAATCGAGCGCTGGAAAACCCTGCACAGCGACGAGGGCGCGGTGTTCGATCGCGAAGTCATCCTCGATGTCGGCGCGCTGGAGCCGATGGTGACCTGGGGCACCAGCCCAGATCAGGCCGCGCCGATCAAAGGGCACGTGCCGGACCCGGCCGCCCAGCCCGATCCGATCCTGCGTCAGGGCCTGCAGCGCGCCCTCGACTACATGGGCCTGACACCCGGCATGCCGCTGAGCGAAGTGACGATCAGCCATGCCTTTATCGGTTCCTGCACCAATGCGCGGATCGAAGATTTGCGTGACGTCGCCCGCGTGGTGCGCGGCAAGCGTGTGGCGGCCCATGTGCGGGCGATGATCGTTCCCGGCTCGACGTTGGTGCGCAATCAGGCCGAGGACGAAGGCCTGGCGCAGATTTTTCTCAACGCCGGTTTCGAATGGAGGCAATCGGGTTGTTCGATGTGCCTGGCGATGAACGACGACGTGCTCGCGCCGGGTGATCGCTGTGCGTCCAGCACCAATCGCAACTTCGAAGGCCGTCAGGGCGCCGGTGCGCGCACCCACCTGATGAGCCCGGCGATGGTCGCCGCCGCCGCCATCAGCGGCCATTTGACTGACGTGCGCACCGTCGCGCTGGAGGCTTGAACCATGCAACCTTTCGACACCGTCAGCGGCAGCGCCGCGCCGTTTCTTGCGTCCAACATCGACACCGACGTGATCATGCCCAAGCAGTTTCTCAAGGGCATCGATCGCCAGGGGCTGGATCGCGGGCTGTTCTTCGATCTGCGCTTTCTCGCCTCCGGCGAACCCAACCCGGAATTCGTGCTCAACCAGCCGGCCTGGCAGGACGCGGCGTTTCTGGTGACCGGTCCCAACTTCGGCTGCGGCTCCAGCCGCGAACACGCGGTCTGGGGCTTGAAGCAAGTGGGGATCCGCGCACTGATCGGCACCACGTTCGCCGGGATTTTCTACGACAACTGCCAGCGTAATGGCGTGCTGGCGATTCAACTGGATGACGCGCAGTTCAAGCGCGTGGCCGAGGCGATCAGCGTCCCGGAAACCGCGCGGATCAGCGTGAATCTGGCGCAACAGACCCTCGAGCTGGCAGACGGCACGCAGATCGAGTTCGAGATCGATCAGTTGCGCAAACAGTCGCTGCTGCTGGGGCTGGATGCCATCGGCACCACGCTGCAACGCACCGAGCAGATCCGCGCCTTTGAAGCGCGGCATCTGGCGGACAATCCCTGGCTGGGTTGATGGCAAAAAAAAACGGGCGGTTCATTGAACCGCCCGTTTTCATTCCACAGACAAATCGCGGAAGTACTCTTCCAGAAATTCCACGCACACCCGCAATTTCGCCGACTCGCTGAGCCGGGTCGGATAGACCGCCCAGACGTTGGCGCTCTGGGTGTAGCCGTCCAGCACCTGCACCAGCCTGCCCTGCTCGAGCATCGGTTTGACGTCCCACATCGAGCGCAACAGGATTCCGCCGCCGCTCAAGGCCCACTCCAGCACGATCTCGCCACTGTTGGAGGACAACGGGCCATTCACTCGCACCGTTTCTTCCTGTCCGTCCTTGCTCAGGGTCCAGATACCGAACGCGTTGTTGCGCTCCTTGAGCACCAGACAATCGTGGTCTTTCAGGTCTTCGAGAGATTGCGGCGTGCCCCGGCGTTCGAGGTATTCCGGTGTGGCGCACAACACGCGCCGGTTGCTCACCAGTTTGCGCGCCAGATGCTGGCCCGGCAGGTCATCGCCGACGAGGATCTCCAGGTCGAAGCCCTCGCCCACCAGATCGACCACCCGGTCGAACACGTCCAGCCGGATGTCGAGTTTCGGACACGCCCGGGACAGCTGACTGATCGCCGGCGCCACATGATTGCGACCGAAACCGAAGCTGCTGCAAATGTGCAGCGAGCCCGCCGGCTGGTGCCGGGCCTGGGAAATCTCGCCGAGAAACTGATCGAAATCCCCCAGCAGTTTCTCCGCCCAGATCCGCACCCGCTCGCCATCGTCGGTCAACGCGATGCGCCGGGTGGTGCGGTGCAGCAGCTTGGTCGCCAGCGTGGTTTCCAGCACCGAGATGCGTTTACTGACGTAGGCCGGTGAGAAGCCCAACTCGTCGGCGGCGCTGGCAAAACTGTTCTTGCGGATGACGGTGAGGAAGACCTTGAGGTCTTCGGGCAAGGGAAATTGGTCACGATTCGTGTTCATAGGCCGCATGCTTCCGCTGTTTATCACGCATTTTGCGAAGGATACCATCGAATCACCGCCTCGCCACCCGAGCCCGGTGCACCGTGGTTTCCCGTCAATCCTCGATAAAAACAAACATGAGGACATGCGTCATGAGCGACTCCCTTGAGCAATCCCTGAACGTCGACGGCCCGCGCGCCGACGGCTTCATCCAGCGCCTGCGCACCTACGAGATCGGCGTGATCCCGCTGCCGATCTTCCTCGGCATCGCCGTGATCGTGTTTCTGTCGGCCCACCTCGGTTTTCTGCCGAAGAACATGATCGGCGGTCTGGCCGTGATCATGACCATGGGTGTGTTCTTCGGCCAGATGGGCTCGCGTCTGCCGATCCTGCGGGAAATCGGTGGCGGCGCCATCCTGTGCCTGATGCTGCCGTCGGTGCTGGTGTTCTACGGCTTCTTCGGCGCGCCGACGATCGACGCGACCAAAATGCTGATGAAGGAGGCCAACTTCCTGTACTTCGTGATCGCCAGCCTGGTAGTCGGCAGCATCCTGGGCATGAGCCGGTTCATTCTGGTCCAGGGCATGATCCGCATGTTCATCCCCTTGCTGGCCGGCACCCTGGCCGCCGTCGCGAGCGGGCTGATCGTCGGCAAGCTTGCCGGCTACAGCGTCTACCACACGTTCTTTTTCATCATCGTGCCGATCATCGGCGGCGGCATCGGCGAAGGAATACTGCCGCTGTCGCTGGCCTACTCGGCGATCCTCGGCGGCACGCCGGACATCTACGTCGCGCAACTGGTCCCGGCGGCCGTTGTCGGCAACATTGCAGCGATCATCTGCGCGGGTTACCTGGCACGGCTGGCGCTGGAACGCCCGGCCATCAACGGTGAAGGGGCGCTGATCCGGGCGAAAGCCGAAAACGATAAATTCAAGGTCAAGGATGAGTCCGCCACCGCCATCGACCTGCGACTCATGGGCGCTGGCGTGCTGGTCATTTGTGCGTTCTTCGTCCTCGGCGGCCTGCTGGAAAAGGTCGTCGGGATTCCGGGTCCGGTGATGATGATCCTCGCGGCGGTGCTGTTCAAATACGTGCGCGTGCTGCCGGAGAAACTGGAAAAAGGCGCGCAGTCTTTCTACAAACTGGTTTCCGCCGCCTTCATCTGGCCGGTGATGATTGGCCTTGGAATGTTGTATGTGCCGCTCGACAGCGTGGTGAAAGTGTTTTCGATCGGCTATGTGCTGGTGTGCCTCAGCGTGGTGGTGTCGATGACCGTCGCCGGTTTTTTCATCGGCAACCTGATGAAGATGTACCCCATCGAATCGGCCATCGTGACTTGCTGCCACAGCGGTCTGGGCGGCACCGGCGACGTCGCGATCCTGTCGGCGTCGAACCGGATGTCACTGATGCCCTTTGCCCAGATCTCTACCCGTATCGGCGGCGCTTCGACGGTGATCCTGGCGACGCTGTTGCTGGGGTTCGTTGCCTGAACAGAATCGGCTTGTTGCCGGTGAGCTTCCGGCGGTTCATCAACCCGGCTCCGCAGTTTTCCGCACGGTTGCCGCTAAAAAACTCGAACTCGCGCCAAAGCGCTGCATCCAACGTTTAAGCCAACGGAGGTCAGCGCCATGAACAACGACAGTAAAGCCCCACCTACCGATACGTCCGGCAAACCGGTCAATGTGGTGAAACGCGATCTTGAAGATCCGGACGACGACACGCGCGGCGTGGATGAGGTCATCACGCCCTCGTCGACCCGCACCAAGGAGCAGGACGCTGAGGAGTTGCAACGCAAGGTCGACGAAATCGAACGCAAGGTTGCGGACGGTAATTGATCGGTTCGTCAAACGCAGGTCTTTGCCAGGTTTTCGGGCTACAGCAGTCGCGCCGGTTTTCATGACGATCGCTGAAAAGCCCGAAAAACCTGACCGGCGATACCGTCCGGGAAATAAGTAGCTGTTTTGCCTGAAATTTATTGGCTTCAGGGGTTCACAGATCGCAAGAGCGCTGGTAAAGTGCCGCCCACTGTTGCAGAGGTCCTCCCGGGACTGAAACCAATAGCTACAGGGGCGTCGCCAAGCGGTAAGGCAGCAGGTTTTGATCCTGCCATGCGTTGGTTCGAATCCAGCCGCCCCTGCCATTTTTTTCCTCGTTTCATTCTCCTCCGCTTCCCTCTCGTTTTCTTCGTTATTCATCCTTTCCTGTTTACATTTGCACCTCGCGTATTTATTCACGCCCGAACAATCAATAAATCGCAGCTTTCATAAGCTCTCGCATTTCTTTCTGCGGAGCTGATGAAAGCTGCGATTTTTTTTGGCAAAAAAAACCCCGCAAGGTGCGGGGCAAAGAATTGGTTGGTTGAGGCCAACCAAAGGAGCATCGTCAAAAGCGTTAACCGTCAGGCGTTACAGGCACTCCTGGGCAGCCCGTTCAAAACTCGACGGCAGGAAACTCGACGCCAGCAAGTGGCGCTCATATAAAAACACCTTGCCGCCGTCCTGTGCCTTGTAGGCTTCCAGGACGTTGTCCGCCGCCACCTTGCTCGGCACCACGATCCGGTAGCTGCGCTGGGTCTGCGACACGGTCGGGTTCAGCGCACTGCCCTGCAGTTTCGGCACCACGCATTCGGCGTACTGGGCGGGCGTCTTGTGCGTCTGCAGGGTCAGCGTCGGGTCGTTTGGCGCAGAGGCGCAGGCGGTGAGCAACAAACTGGCAGAAGCCATGGCAGGGATAAAAAAGGCACGCATGGATAAAATCCTGAAAATAAAAAGTTCGGTACTTCGGCAACGTTCAGTGTCACGGGCACTGCCGTTGCCGTTTTGCTTTAGGTGTTCAGCCTGCACTTACCAAGGCTTTGAGCGAGTCATCGAACTGCTTCAAGGCACTCAGTTGCAGGTCGCGCTGCTGTTCGATCCCGGCAGCGATTTCGGGCGCTGCCTTGTTGTGTACCCACACTGACGGCAGTTGCTTCTCCACCGCGCCTTCGGCCTTGCCGATGTATTGCAGGTTGGCGTCGTAGAAGCGTGCGGCAAACCGCGCTTCGACCTGACTGTTGCGCTGGGTCAGCAGACGGTTGTGAGTGTCGAGCATCACCACCACGTCCGGATGAGCCTGCACCAGCGCATCGAGGCTGTCGTAGACGGTCACCGAGAGAAACTGTTGTTGCAGCGAACTCATCAGCCAGTCGATGGCCAGTTCCGGATCGGAGCTGTCGACGAAGGCGTCACGGATCCGCGCATCGAGCGCATCCTTGGCACCGTTCACCGCCACATCGTGGTAACGCTCGAGGTATTGCAGGTTGTCCAGGGTGTTTTCGCTGTACAGCACACCGACGGTTTGCGAGTGCTGCAGCGCGGCGCTGCTCCCGGCGACGGGCAGAAAATGGCACGACCTGGCGTCGTCTGCATAAGCCGGGGCTACGGTGGCGGCCACCCCGCCCATCAGCAGGGCGACTACAGCCAGTCGGGTCAAAGTCTTCATCGCGCAATTCCTTCAGCAGCGTGTTCGATGGAGGCGATTTTCCGCCCATCGGCGCCAAAGCAGAACTTGCGTTTCTTGATGGTCACTATTACTTGAACCAATAGTTGCGCGGCGTGCAGACTGCGGCACACTCAATCACAACGAAAACAGATGAGGATTACCCGTGCGAACCTTTGATCTGATCCGCGATGCGGTCGTGCCCGAATTCCGCGACCGGGTGGCCGAATACCTGGTCGAATACGAAACCGTGCTGGGCCAGTCAGCGAACGATTCAGAGTCGGTGCGGGCCGTGGCCAATCAGTTGCGCGGTTATCTGCGCGGCCTCAATACCACCCGAGTGCTGGGCATGGCGGACTGGGAAGAACTCGACCGGCGCGTGCTTAACACCTGGCTAGCGCCCGCTCGATGACACGCTAGACTCTTCAGGCTGCGCCCGCAGCGCCAGACCTGGAGGTGTCCCATGAGCGATAACACCGAACCCACGACATTCACCGGCTGGGCCGCCACCTCGGCCGGCGCGCCGCTGGAGCGCTTCAGTTACGACCCTGGCCCGCTGGGGGATGAAGAAGTCGAAGTCGCCGTGGAGTACTGCGGCGTCTGTCACTCCGACCAGTCGCTGATCGACAACGACTGGGGCATCAGCCAATACCCGTTCATTCCCGGCCATGAAGTGGTCGGCCGCATCGTGCGCACAGGCCCGCAGGTGCGCGGCCTGGAAGTCGGCCAGCGTGTGGGGATCGGCTGGTACAAGGGCAGCTGCATGCATTGCTCGTCCTGCATCGGTGGCTCGCATCACCTTTGCGCTACGGCCAAACCGACGATCATCGGCAGCCATGGCGGATTCGCCGATCGGCTGCGCACTCACTGGGCGTGGGCGCTGAAACTCCCGGACAACCTCGACCCGGCCCTCGCCGGCCCGCTGTTCTGCGCCGGCTCCACGGTCTTCAATCCGCTGGTGGAATTCGACATCAAGCCGACCGACCGGGTCGGCGTGGTGGGCATCGGCGGGCTCGGTCACCTGGCGCTGCGCTTTCTCAATGCCTGGGGTTGCGACGTTACCGCGTTCACCTCTTCCCTGAACAAACAGGACGAAGCCAAACGCCTCGGTGCCCACAAAGTCGTCGCCTCCACCGACAGCGAAGCGCTGAAAGCGATTGCCGGCACTCTCGACTTTCTGCTGATCACCGCCAACGCCAACCTCGACTGGACGGCCATGCTCGCCACCCTGCGCGGCAAGGGCCGGCTGCACTTCGTCGGCATCGTGCCCGACGCGATTCCGGTGCACGTGTTCAACCTGATCCCGCAACAGAAATCCCTGTCAGCCTCCCCAGTCGGCTCGCCTGCCACGGCGGCGACCATGCTGGAGTTCTGCGCGCGGCATCAGATCCTGCCGCAGGTCGAGGAATTTCCGATGAGCAAGGTCAATGAGGCGGTTGATCATCTGCGCAGCGGCAAGGCGCGGTACCGGATTGTGTTGAACGCCAGCAAATGAACCCAGAGGCGCGCGAGTCAAAAACTCACGCGCCTTTTTTTGCGCTTGCTGAAGACCCATCAATATTTTTATACCTGCACGCCAAAAACAGAATTTCATTTATAGATACGCAATCCCTAGCCTCTCGCCATCGTCCACTTGCGAGAGGCTCCCATGCCATTTGTCATTTACATCTTCACCCTCAGCGCCTTCGCCCTCGGGCTCGCTGAATTCGTGCCGATCGGCCTGACCGAGGTCATGGCGCAAAGTCTCGGCGTTAACGTCGAGGCCACCGGCGCGACCATCACTGCCTATGCCTTGGGCGCTACCGTTGCCGCACCGATCTTCAGCGCACTGACCGCCAGTTGGTCACGCAAGAACGTAATGCTCGCCACCGCATTGGTGTTCAGCGCCGGCAGTCTGGCGGCGGCGTTTTCCAGCACCCTGACGCTGATGCTGATCGCCCGTTTTATCGCCGGTATGGGCCACGGTTTGTTCCTCGCCGTGGCGTCGAGCACCGCCGCGCGCCTGGCGGGTCCCGGCCGAGCAGGCAGCGCGGTCGCCGTGGTGTTTGGTGGTTTTACGCTGGCCATGGCCATCGGCGTGCCGATCAGCACCTATCTGGGCGGCGTGATGTCGTGGCGTCTGGTGTTGGCCGCCATTGCGCTGTTCGGTGCGATCGGCTTTTTCGGCTTGCTGTTCGGCATGCGCGATCCACTGCCGACCGCCGCCGACAGCGGTTCGGCCCTCGACAGTCTCAAGGCATTGTTCAATCGCAAGCTGCTGGCCGGTGCGCTGGTCACGGTGCTCGGTTACGCCGGCTCGTTTGTGGCCTACACCTACATCGCTCCGGTGCTGACGGATGTCACCGGCACCACCGCCGCCACCGTCGGCGTGTTCATGTTGCTGTACGGCGTGATGGCTGCGATCGGCAACGTGCTCGGCGGCAAACTCACCGACGCCTGGGGCGTCGACCGCGCGAGCGCCACGCTGATTGCCGGCATTGCGCTGGTCACCGCGGGCATGTGGGCGTTTTCCGGATCGTCGGTGTTGATGGGTGTGCTGGTGGCGTTGCTCGGAATGTTCAGCTTCGCGGCCGTACCGGCCTTGCAGGCGAGACTGATCGGGATTGCCGAACAGCATGCGCCTCACGCCCACGGCGTCGCTGCCGGCCTGAACATTGCCGGGTTCAACTCCGGCATTGCCCTCGGTTCGGTGGCCGGTGGCGTGACAATCAGCCAGATAGGCCTGAGCTATGTCGGCCTCACCGGCGCCGTGGTTTCGGCACTGGGCCTGCTGCTGATTCTCGGGCAGATGTCCGCGAGCTCCGCGCCGCGTTATCGTCCGGCTGACAACGCCTGACGAACCTTGCTTCGGGAAACGCTGCAACGGCGTTTTCCCGAGGCGAGCACGCCTGCCGCCCGCCATGGTAAAAACCAGATTCAGCCCCCGGACATCGCCAACCCATGAGCCATCTCACGCACCTGCGAACCTTCCTCGAAGCCTACCGCGCCAGGTCGTTTTCCAAAGCTGCCGAGCATCTGGGCATCACCCAGCCGGCGGCTTCGATGCACGTCCAGGCTGTGGAAGCGCTGGTGGGCAAACCGCTGTTCCATCGACTGCCACGAGGTGTCGAGCCGACCGAAGCCGCCGATGAGTTGGCCCGCTCGGTCGCGCCTTACCTGGACGGTCTGGAAAACAAGATCGCCTCGCTGCGCCCCGGCCTGCTCAAGGGCGGCACGATTCATCTGGTCGGCCCTTCGGATTTCATTCACTCGCAAGTCGCCGCCCGCCTCGCACCGTTGATGGATGAAGGATTCCTGCTGCGTTTTCACACCGGCACGAAAAAGCGCATCTACGAAATGCTCGAATCAAAACAGATCGATTTCGCAATCACCGCTTCCCTGCCCGACGAACAGACCCATGGGTTCGCCCATCTGCTGACCGAACGCATGCTGCTGGTCTACGCGCCGAGCCTGCTGGATCGCTTGGGCCAACACCCGACTCAGGAGCAACTGACCCAGGTGCCGTTGATTGCCTTCGACGAAGACCTCGCCCTGGTGCGCCCGCTGTGGTCGTCGATGTTCCAGATCGCCCCGCAACTGCAAGCGTCGCTGACCATTCCGGATCTGCGGATCATCAAAGACCTCGCCATCGGTGGCCACGGCTGGACGGTCCTGCCGGATTATCAATGTGCCGATGCGATTGCCGATGGCCGCCTGATTTCCCCGACCGTACCGGCTGAAGCGCCGGTCAACGTGCTGTACCTGGTGTGGCGCAAGAGCGCGTTGCAGAGTCCGAGCCGGGTGTATGTGCGGGACTTTCTGTTGAATGCATTCTCCCCGATGTGACAAACCAGCAAATAACCAGAAAGAATTAATAAATAAACAATCAGTATTTATCGTTATAAAAATCTCGGCGTACTCTCACCTCATCCCGTCATTGAACACAGTGAAGTGCGCCATGAAACCAACTGACAACCTGATCGACTTCGCCGTCTACCGCAAACGCCGCCACGCCCAGCAACAGGCCCGGCTGATGTGGGAAATGTATGCGCGCAATGCCGGTTATCAGGCTTACCAGTGGGTGCAGGCCGCTCGTTCCGGCGAGACGCGTCAAGCGTGAACGCCCGTGAACCCTCGCGCTTTCTGGCGAGCGCCGATGAACCTGTGGTGGACCTGAACAACCTCGATTCCCTGGAAGAAGACCCGATCTGTGAACGTGTCGCGCAGAACCTGCAACGTCTGCGCGGCAAGCGGCATCTGTCGCTCGATGCCCTCGCCCGCCAGTGTGGCGTGAGCCGGGCGATGCTGGCGCAGATCGAATCCGGGCGCAGCGTGCCGTCGATCAAGGTGCTATGCAAAATCGCCAAGGGTTTGAAGGTGTCGGTGGCGGCGTTTCTCGAACATCGCGCGTTTGAAGGCGTGGCCGTGTTGTCGGCGAGCCAGAGCAAGCGGCTGGTCAGTGCCAGTGGCGCCTTTGTCAGCCGCGCGCTGTTTCCCTTTGATGTGGCGCGCCAGTCGGAATTCTATGAACTGCGCCTGAGCCCCTTGGGCGAAGATCAATCCGAAGGCCACGGCCCCGGCGTCCAGGAAAATCTGGTGGTGGCTCAGGGCGTGCTGGAGATCAGCGTCAACGACGAGCGCTATCTGCTGTCGACGGGCGACTCGATTCTGTTTTACGCCGACCAGCCCCATCGTTACCGCAACCCCGCCGACAGTGAAGCGGTGGCGTATCTGGTGGTGACCTACCCCGAACGCCTGGACTGACAAACAGACAACAAAAAGCCCGACCGGGAATTTCCCGGTCGGGCTTTTTCATGCCTGAAGACTTAGCAGGTGCAGCACATCATCGGCATGCCGTTGCAGCTCATCATCATCGGCATGCTGCAGTCGTTCATCATCTTCATCATCAGGGCGCAGCAGTTCTTCATCATGTCCATGTTCATGCCCGGCATCGGCATGATTTTGCACATCATGCAGTCGGCCATCATGGTGCATTCCATCACGCACTTCATCGATGGCATCGGCATGCCCATCATCGGCATTGGCATCATCATGTTCATCATCGGCATGGCCATGGCCGCCGGGGACATGCACATCATGCTCATGTTGCCGCAATGCATCATCATCGGCATGCCGCAGTCCATCATCATCTGCATCATTTCAGCGCTGTTCTTGAACATGGCCATGTCCATGCCAGCGGCCGGCATCATCTTGCACATCATGCCGTCATCCATCATGTCGCAGCTCATGGTCGCCATCATCATCGGCATGCCCGTCATCGGCATCATCGGCATGTTGGCGTTCATCGGCATTTGCATCTGCATGGCGTTCATCATGGTGTAGCTCCCTGAGGATTTAGAACTGGATGAGAAGTTGATGGAGCGGATTCTAAGGATTGGGAAATCCGCAACAAGCTGTCCATCGAGCAGCAAAAACTGCTGTTCAAACGCTTCAAGTGCAGCGTTCCGTGCGACTCGAACCGTTGCAGCAGCAGAGTAGACGCAATGGCAGATCCGGCAAATGCAGGAGCAGGTTTTTGAATGCAATAGATATGCGATCAAACACCAAGCAAATAACTTAAAGAAATAATCGTTCTAACCAGCGGGCATTATTTTCACTGCGTTTGCTTATTCCATTAGTTCAGCGGCGATCCACTTTTTAATCTTTTATTGCTATTAACCGTCCCCTCTATAATTCGGGACAGTTCTTAACAATAAGGAAGTTCCATGTCGCAACGTTTACTACTGGCAGCACTGTTCCTGGCGGTCGCCGGGTGTGCCAGCCCTCCTCCGGTTTCCGTGCATACCAAGGATCCCGTCAGTTCGACCCTGCAAGGCGATGCCACGCGGCCAGCGCAGGCGCAGTGGGTGCGCACCGAATTGTATTTCTCGGTGGGGCCGCTGGAAGGCAAGGAAGGTGTGGTGAGCCCGGCGCGCTGGCGCGAGTTTCTCGATCAGGAAGTGACGACGCGGTTCCCGGACGGGTTCAGCGTGTTCGATGCGTATGGGCAGTGGAAGGACCACGACGCGAAAGTGCCCGAGCGGCTGGCGACCAAGGTGATTGTGATCCTGCACGAAAGCAGCGCGAAACGTGAGAGTGACATCGAGGCGATTCGTTTGGCGTACAAGCGGATTACGGGGGATTTATCGGTGTTGCGGTTGTCGCAGCCCGCCGCGGTGTCCTTCTGATCGCCTGCCCTCACCCTAGCCCTCTCCCGGAGGGAGAGGGAACTGACCGTGGGATGCTTCAGAACTACGCCGACCTGAACCTGCCCTTCTGAATCCATAATCGACTCAGTGTTTCAGGTCGATGGATAGCGTCAGACAACCCGGTCGGCCCCCTCTCCCTCCGGGCGGTCCGACGTTTCGGGAGGACTGGGGTGAGGGCCTGGCGTCAGTCGCCCCACCACTGCCAAAAGCAGAGCCCCCACCAGCAACACCACAATCCCCAGAAAAGCGCCGAAACCAACCACCGTCACGCTGGAATACAGCATGTAAACGCACAACCCAAAAAACAGCAGCGGCAAAACCGGATAAAGCGGCACCCTCACCGGCCGGGGCACCTCGGGGAAGCGCCGCCGCAGAATAATCAACGCCACGCTGCTCAAACTCAAAAACAACCAATACACCGGCGTCAGATACTCGACCATGGTGTTGAAACCGCTCTGGGTAAAACTGCCAAACACCACCAACAACAACGCCACCGCCCCCTCCGCCAACAACGCCTTGCGCGGGACGCCATCGCGCTCATCCCACTCACCGAAGCGACGCAGTTGCGGCACATCGCGGGCGGCGGCGTAGGTGGTGCGGGCGCCGACCAGCAAGGTTGAGTTGATAGTGGCGATGGCCGCGATGCCGACCATCAGCAGGATCAGCAGCACGCCCGGGGCACCGAAGGCGCGGTTCAACAATTCCACCGCCGGTGCATTGCTCGCTGCCAGGCCTTCGAATCCCAGCCCCTGGACGAACGCCCAGTTCAGTGCCAGATAGATCGCCATCAACACCGTCAGCGCACCGAGCATGGCGATGAAGATCCCGCGTCGACCATCGCGCACTTCGGCGGACAATGTCGCTGCATCGCTCCAGCCGCCGAAGGCCAAAAACACGAAGATCATCGCCGCAGAAAACCCTGCCGCGCCGGTGTGTTCGGGCACCACCGGATCACTGGGCAGCGCGGGTTCGATCCCTTGCCACGCCAGCCAGACTCCGGCGCTGGCAATGCTCAGGAACCCGAGAGCAAGCAGCCCGACCAGCACCGTCTGAGTAATAAAACCAATTTGCTTGCCCGTCAGATTCAGCAGCACCAACGCAGCAATGATCGCACCGGCAAACACCCCGGATCCGTAATGCCCCAACGGCACGACCGTATTGAAGTAGTCGGCAAACATGAACGCCGACAACGCGATCCACCCGGTGTGCATCACCGAGAACCGCGACCAGGCAAACAGGAACCCCATGCGCTCGCCGTAAGCGGTGCGCAGGAAATGATAGTCACCGCCCGGATGCGGAAATGCGGTGGCCATCTCGGCAAAGCACAAGGCCCCGGCCATCGACGCCAGCCCGCCGAGCACCCAGACCCAATAGAAATGTTCCGGCCCGACGTTCAAGGCAACGGTCGGCGCGGTTTTGAGAATGTCGGTGGTGATCACCATGCCCAGCGTGATCAGCAACGCCTGGAACACCGGCAGATGGCGTTGGGGGCCGTGGGTTTTGCTCATGGTTCGTCCTGCATGCTTCAATCCTGCATAGGGATCCGCCATCCATGGCGGCAAAACTCAGAAGCCGTAAGTCGCGGTGGCGTAGTAATAAGCGCCGTTGGTGCCGATCGGCGAGAGCACGTCGTACGGCAGGTTGCCGCCGTAGTTGATGGCCGAGCCGGAGCGTTCCGGGTAGTTGTCGGTCAGGTTGTTGCCACCCAGGGCGATGCTGAATTTCGGGGTGAATTTGTAGGTCACCTCGGCGTCCAGTTGCCACACCGCGCCGTAGGTTTGCTCAGGCTGCGAATCGCCGAAATCGAACACCCGAGTGGTCTCGCCCTGACGGGTCAGACGCCCGAGCAGGCCCCAGTGTTCGCTGGTCCAGTTGGCGGAAAACACGAAACGATCCTTGGGCGCGGCGTCGGTCAGGGTGTTGCGTTCCTCGACGCCGACCAGCGCGTCATTGCCAATCCCTAAGGCGGTCAGCTGCGACGGCGTGCCCTTGGTGCTGGTGACCTTGGTGTGGTTGTAGGTGTACGCGGTGGTCAGCCCCAGTTGCCCGTCATAGAACGGCTGATGGTAGTTGAGCACCAGTTCGGCGCCGTCAGTGCGGGTGTCGGCGGCATTGGTGAAGAAGTTGACGTCGTGCACGCCCGGCACGCCGAAGTTGTCATTGATGTAGCTTTCCAGCGCGTCGCTGCCGATTCGCTGCGACAGGGTGATGCGGTCTTTGACGTCGATGCGGAACACATCGAGCGACGCATCGAAGCGTTCGTTCAACTGGAACGTCAGGCCGAGGCTGAAGTTCTTCGAGGTTTCCGGATCGAGTTTTTCCGCGCCCAGGGCACGGGCAATCGGATCGTTGACCGACAGCACGCGGATATCGGTGAGCGTGCCGCCGTCGCCGAAGTTGCTGGTGGTGTTCTGGAAGCCGCTCTGGGCCAGCGACGGCGCGCGGAAGTTGTTCGACACCGCACCGCGCAACGCCCATTGATCGGTCAGCTTGTAGCGACCGCTGAGCTTGCCGGTGAGTTTGCTGCCGGCGTCGTCGTAATGTTCCCAGCGCGTGGCGGCATCGACGAAGAAACGGTCGGTGAGATCACCGGACAATTCGGCGTAGGTGCCGAACACGTTGCGATCCAGATCCGACTCTTCACTCGGGCGCAGACCGTTGGCGCCATCGGCCCCGGAGCCGATGTAAGAGGCTTCGTCTCCGGCAAAGGTCAGGTAGTTTTCGTAACGATATTCACCGCCCACCGCCAGCACGAACGAGCGGCCACCGAGGCGCAATTCGCGGCTGAAATCGAGGTTGGTGGTGGTCTGGCGCAACTCATAGTCACCAGTGTCGAATCGGGTCGGCGAGTCCGCGCCGAGGCTGACGTTGAGGGTGCGGCGGGTTGCCGATTCGAAGCGGTTGCGACCGTGGGTGACGCTGCTGTCGAAATCCCAGTCGTCGCCGATCAGGCCTTTGTAACCGGCGGTGGCGGAGATGTCGGTGTTGTCGCCCAGCGATTGCGGCAAGTAGCCGTTGGGGTAGAACTGCGGCTGCTCGGACGGGTAGCGATAGAACTCGGCGCCGGTGGTGTGGCGTTCGTTGTAGGTGCCGAAGCTGTAGGCCTTGCCGCCGGCCAGCGGCAATTCGCCGTTGAACCAGGCGTTGACGTCCCGCGCCACGCCGTCGCCCATCACGTAGTTGCGCTGGCCCAGGGTGTCGGCAAAACCGTCGTAGCCGGCGCGGTTGGTCGGGTTGCGATCCTTGTACTCGGTACCGCCGCGAATGAACCCGCCCTCCTCACCCAGCCGCGTGCCGATCTTGGCGGTGGTCACGCTGTTCTGGCCGTCGGTGGTGGTTTTGCCGATGGCGTCCTGGTGGGTGTGGTAGGCGCCGTAGCTGGTGGACACTTCGCCGCCTTCGGGGGCGTCGTCGAGGATGATGTTGATCACCCCGGCAATCGCGTCGGAGCCGTACTGCGCACCGGCGCCGTCACGCAGCACTTCGATGCGTTTGATCGCGCTGATCGGGATCGAGTTGAAGTCCACCGGCGCCGTGCCGCGACCGATTTTCGACGAGTCGTTGACCACCGCCGAGGTGTGCCGGCGCTTGCCGTTGACCAGCACCAGCACCTGATCCGGGCTCATGCCGCGAAGCTGCGCGGCGCGCACGTGGTCGGCGCCGCCGGAATTGGACTGGCGCGGAAAACTGAACGACGGCAACAGCGTCTGCAACGCTTGGCCCAGCTCGCCGCCACTGGCGCCGGCGGTTTTCAGGTCCTCGGCGGTCAACACATCCACCGGCACCGGCGAATCCAGCACCGTGCGAGCGGTGCCGCGAGTGCCGGTGACCAGCACGGTACCCAGCCGTGTGTCATCGTCGACGCGCGCGGAAGTCTCTTCGGCTTGCGCAGGAAGTTGCCAGATTGCACTGACAACAGCGATGGCGAGTAATGAACGCGAACGGTGAATCATGCGACAGCTCCTTGAATCGCAGTTAATAACCGGCCGCTGCCGAATCATGAAGTGTCGGCAATCAGTGCACGGCAATTTCTGCTGTAGTTTTGAAATTCAGAAAGGCAGCCAAGTGTGTTGAGCAACTATCGGCTGTTAGAGCGCAAGAACCCCAAAGTTAGTAGAACCCCCTGACTACCGATGCTAGACGAGCGGTCGCCTGCCGCAAAAGAACCAATAACACTTAGGTTATGCCCGACGACCGGAGTGTTTCCTGAGCAACACTTGTGTTTGCACAACAACATGAACACCCAACTAACGAGCAACTAATCACGCAGCAAAACGCACTCCACGTTGTTGTAGAGAGCGTTATTAATCTGTGTTTTTTTCGGTGCGAAGTTAGATGCCGTCAGTCGAAGTCCTTTTCCCGCCAGGCATCTTCGGCAATGTCCAGCGCATCGCCGCTGAAGCGCTGTTCAATGAACGGATCGGCGTGCAAATGAAAGCCGTTGCGCTCCCAGAATCCCGGTTGTTCCTGATCGGTGAACTCGAGCCCGCGCAGCCATTTCGCGCTCTTCCAGAAGTATCGCCCCGCCACCACCAGCCGCAGCGGCCAGCCATGTTGGGCGGTCAGCGGCTGATCGTCGTAATGGGTGGCCAGCAGGCTGTCCGGGTGCAGCAGGTCTTCGAGACGCAGGTTGGTCTGGTAAGCGTGATCGGCGTGGGCCATGACGAAGGACGATGTCGGCCGGATGTCCAGGGCCTGCAACAGGTCTTGCAGGTGCACGCCGCTCCAGCGGGTGTCGAATTTCGACCAGCGTGTCACGCAATGAATGTCGCATTGCAACGAGCGTTGCGGCAGCGCTTGCAGATCGGCGTAGGTCAGCTCGACCGGGTTGGCCAAGCTGCCAAACAGGCGCAGCGACCACGTCGCCAGGTCATAGGCCGGCACCTCACCTTCGTGCAGGATCGGAAAACGCTCCGTCAGCACCTGCCCCGGTGGCAGCCGTTCGCCCAACGCCACATCGGCTTTCGGCGAACGGCTCTTGCGCAGACGCGCAGCCTTGTCGTGCATGTCGGCTCCTCAGTTCGCCACGGGAATCCACGGTGCCCGCGCGACATTGGCGGTGTCACCGAAGGCCGGCAGTTTCTGCCCCAGGTCCCGTACGTTTTTCACGTCCAGATCCAGCAGTTGCTGACGGGTAATGAGAGTCGGCGGCACCAGCACCTTGTGCCCCGGATTTTCCCCGGCGATCAGCATCGCCAGGCTGCGCACACTGATTGCGCCGGCCACTTGCGGATTGACCGCAGCGGTGGCGGCCCAGGCGCTGTCCGGCTCTTTCATGATCTGGATGTCGGCGGTGGAAATATCGGCGCTGTAGATCTTCACTTTGCGGCTCAGACCCGCCTCATCGACGGCGATCTTCGCGCCTTTTGCGAACTCGTCGAACGGCGCAAAAATCACGCTGATCCCCGGATTGGCCCGCAACACGGCGCTGGCCTGATCCGCCACCGAGTTGGCAATCGGCGGATTGAGCGTGCCGAAGCGCGCCTTCTCGACGATCCCCGGATTGCTCGCCTTGACCTGGCTCCAGATTTCGTCGCGGCGCTCCATCGGCGTGAAACCGCTGATGTAGACGTAACCGGCGTCGAAGCGGGTGCCGTTGTCCTTGACCGCTTGATCGAGTGCCAGTCGCGCCAGTGCATGGTGATCCTGCTCGACCTGAGTCACTTGCGGCGTGTTCAGGTCGACGTCGAACGCGACGACCTTGATGCCTTTGGCGAGGGCCCGATCAATTGGCCCTTTGAGGGTTTCCGCGAGCCCCAATTGCACGATGATCCCGTCGACACCGAGGTCGGCAGCCTGATCGATCATCTCGCCCTGGCTCGCCGCCTGTTGCCGCGCGTCGAACACCCGCAGGTTGGCGCCCAGCGCTTCGGTCTGTTTCTCCACCCCGCGCAGATAGGCTTCAGGGAAATCCCCGGAGAACAGATAGCCCACCAGCGCGATCTGTACCTGACCTTTATCGAACGGCGCCGGCGCACCGGGCAAGGCCTTGGCCTGGGCATTGAAGGCCAGCGCCGAGAGCAGCGCCCCGGCGAGGCAATGACGTGCGAACTGTTTGATTGAACCGTGCATGGATCTTTCCTTGAAGCATCAATGAACCGGCTCAGCGCGCCCGATGCGCGAGGCCGAAGGTGAACATCAGGGCCAGCACCAGCACCAGTCCCTTGACGAAATCCTGCGCGTAATACGGCGCGTTGAGCATGGTCAGGCCGTTGAGCAACGAGGCCACCAGCAGCGCGCCGACCAGCGTGCCGAACGCGTTGGGCTTCTTCGCCCCGAGCACGGCAAAACCGATCAGCGCAGCGCCCAGCGCATCGAGCACCAGACCGTTGCCGGAGCTGACATCGCCGCGCCCCAATCGCGCCGCCAGCAGCAAGCCGCCCAGCGATGCGAGCAGCGCCGAGAGCACGTAAGCCAGCAACTTGAAGCGCTGCACCGGCGCACCGGCCAGACGCGCCGCCTGCTCGTTGCCGCCAATCGCATAGAACAACCGGCCGATGCGCGTGCGTTCGAGAAACAGCCACACCGCCACCGCGACCACCGCCGTGATCAACACCGGAACCGGCACGATGTCCCACAGTCGTCCTCGACCCAATGCCAGAAACACTGCGCTGAACGAACCCTCGGCTTCATCGCCGTTGGGTAAAGTCATGCCCACCGCAATCGAGCGTCCGCCCGTGGGAATCAGTTGCACGCCGATCACCAGGAACATGCTGCCGAGCGTCGCGAGAATGTCCGGCACACGCATCTTCACGATCAGCCAGCCGTTGAGCAGCCCGACCAGCGCGCCACCGGCCAGGCTGATCAGCACTGCCGGCACCGCGCCCCAGCCGAGCACCACCATCACGTAACTGGCGATCATCAGGCTCATGGCGGCCACCGCGCCGATCGACAGATCCAGCCCGCCCACGGCCATGGTCAGCGTCACGCCCAAAGCCAGCAGCGCGACAATCGACACCGATTGCAGAATGCTGAACAGGTTGCCAACGCGCAGGAACGCCGGTTCCGCCACACTGAAAAACACCACGATCAACGCCAGCACCCACAGCAGGCCGTATCGGATCAGCGCTTGCACGAAGCGCTCGGTCGGCGCCGGGGCGGATGACAACAGGGAACTCGAATCAGGCACTCGCTCTACTCCTTGGCGCGGCTTGAACAACAGAATTTTGCGGATCGCTGCCGGCCAGCGCCGCGACCAGGGTGGCGCGATCCAGCCCGGCACGCGGGTACTCGGCCACCACCGCGTGATCGCGCACCAGAAGGATCCGGTCGGCGATCTCCAGCGCTTCATCGACGTCCGAGCAGATCACCAGCGTGGCGCGGCCAGCGGCGCTATCGCGCAACAACTGGCCGATCTCGCGCCGGGCACGCACATCAACGCCCTGAAATGGCTCGTCGAGGATCAGCACCCGGCCCTCGCCAAGCAGCCAGCGACCGAGCACGACTTTCTGCTGATTGCCGCCGGACAACGCACTCATCGGCACATCGATGCCGGCGGTCTTGATTCCCAACGCTGAGACTTGCGCCTCCACCGCCGCCGCTTCGGCGCGGTTGCGGATGAAACCGCCACGGGTGAAGCGTTCGAGGAACGGCAAGGTCAGGGTTCGACGCAAAGAAAAATCCGGCACCAACGATTGGCTGGCGCGATCCTCGGCGGCGAAGAACACACCACTCTGGATCGCCTGCCGTGGCGAGCCCGGCTGCCAGTCAGCGCCGTCCAGTTGCAATGAGCCGGACACCGGTTTGCGCAGCCCGAACAGCACTTCGGCGATTTCGCTTTTGCCGGCGCCGAGCAATCCGGTCAGCACCACCACTTCGTTTTCGTGCAGGTTCAGATCAAAGGCCTGGGTGCGCGGCAGGACTTTTATGTCGCGCAGTTTCAGCACTTCACGCCCCGCCGCTCGCGGTGTGTAGACGTGAGCTTCCAGCGCCTGACCAAGCATCGCCTCCAGCGCCTCGGGCAATTGCCGGGCACTGAATTCACCGGCCAGTTGCCCGTCACGCAACACCACGGCGCGGTCGGCCACCCGTTGCAGATCGGACAACCGATGAGAGATGTACAGAATCGCCACACCACGACTGCGCAAGGTGTCGATCAGCCCGAACAGGCGCTGCGCTTCGGCATCCGACAGGGCCGCTGTCGGCTCGTCGAGAATCAGCAGGCGCGGTTGCAGGGCAAAGGCACGGGCCAGCACCACCAGTTGCCGTTCGGCCTGGCCGAGGTGCTCGATCGGTTGCTCGAGCGGCAGCACCAGACCGAGGCCGGCGGCGATGCTCGCGGCGCGCTCCAGCAGACGTTTGCGATTGAGCCAGAAGTCGGCGTCGGGGCGGCACAGTTCATCGAGCAGCAGGTTTTCCGCCACGCTCAATCCGGGCGCGATGCCTTCATTGATCTGCTGATGAACCGCGACGATGCCGAAGCGGCGCGCCGACAGCGGCGAACTGAAATGCCGGGGCTGGCCATCGATCCAGATCTCGCCGCCGTCGTGGGTCTGGCTGCCGGCGAGGATCTTCACCAGCGTCGATTTGCCCGCCCCGTTGGCGCCGAGCAGCGCCACCACTTCAGCGGGAAAAATATCCAGGCTGACCCGGTCCAGCGCCCGGTTCGAGCCAAAGGTCTTGCTCAGTTCACGTACACGAATCAGTGGTTCGGAGACCACGGCGACAGGCGCACCCATAAAATTCCTTAACGTCGATGAGCCAGCGAACGCACCAGTCGATCGCCCAGGCTTTGCACGCCCTGGACGAGGATGACCAACACCACGACGGTGGCGACCATCACTTCATTGTTGAACCGTTGATAGCCGTAGCGGATCGCCAGATCGCCCAATCCGCCGCCACCGATGACCCCGGCCATGGAAGAAAAGCCGATCAGCATCACCAGCGTCAGGGTGATGCCCGCCAGCAAGGCCGGCAGCGCTTCGGGCAACAACACTTTGAAAATCACATGGCGGATGTCACCGCCCATGGCGAGGATCGCTTCGATCCGGCCCTTTTCGACTTCGTCCAAAGCGTTCTCGACGATCCGCGCAAAAAACGGGAAGGCGCCGATGGTGATCGGCACCACGGCGGCGGTGCTGCCCAGCGTGGTGCCGACCACCAGCCGGGTCAGCGGGATCAGGGCAATCAGCATCACCACGAACGGCAGCGAACGGCCGAGGTTGATCACCGCGCCCAAGGCCTGATTGAGCCTCGGCAACGGGTACAGACCCTGACGGCGGCTGATGAACAGCAACACCCCCAGCGGCAAACCGATCAGTAACGAGAACAGCCCGGCGAGCAGCACCATGTACAGGGTTTCGCCAGTGGCGTTGAGCACCAGTTGCAGGATTTCATTCCAGTCGATCACGCGGTTCATGAGTGGGCCGCCCGTACGCCGTATTGCCGCAGAAAACTCAAACCGGGCGCGTCATGCCCCAGCGGCAAGCCGCAACTGGGCCGCAGTGAAGCACCGAGGGCGGACTGCGGATCGGCGAGCAATCGGGCCACCGGCCCCGCCTCCACCAGTTTTCCATTGGCCATGGACGCGGCGTGATCGCAGATCGACTTGACCACGTCCAGTTCGTGGGTGATCAGGACGATGGTCAAACCGAGCTGGCGGTTGATGTCGCGCAACAGCTCCAGAATCGATGCGGTGGTTTCCGGGTCGAGGGCGCTGGTGGCTTCGTCCGACAGCAGGTACGCCGGCCGTGCCGCCAAGGCCCGGGCGATCCCGACCCGCTGCTTCTGACCACCAGACAGTTGCGATGGAAAGGCTTCGGCCTTGTCGCTCAAGCCCACCAGCTCCAGCAGTTCCCGAACCCGTTCATGGCGCTGTGATTTGGCGACTTTGGCGATTTCCAGCGGCACCGCAACGTTGTCGAACACGTTGCGCGAATGCAGCAGGTTGAAGCCCTGGAAGATCATGCCGATGCGCTGACGCTGGCGGCGCAGTTCGCTATCGGACAGCACCGTGAGGTCTTCGCCGTCCAGCAGAATCCGCCCGGCATCCGGGCGTTCGAGCAGATTGAGGCAACGCAGCAGCGTCGATTTACCCGCGCCGCTGCGCCCGAGAATCCCGTAGATCGCCCCATCGGGAATGCTCAGCGACACCTGATCCAGCGCCGGGGTCGACGCTGACGGATAGGTCTTGCTCAACTGCTCGACGACGATCATGGCTTGACGTCCGCCACCGGGATCACCGAGCCCTTGAAATTCTCGGCGATGTATTTGGCGACTTGCGGCGAGGTCAGGTCCTTGGCCAATTGCTGGATGCGCGGATCGTTTTCCAGTTTTGGCGTGGTCACCAGAATGTTGGCGTACGGGTTGTGTTCGGCCTTCTCAAGACCGAGCGCATCCTTGGCCGGCACCAGCCCGGCTTCCAGCGCGTAGTTGCCGTTGATCACCGCCAGGTCCACGTCATCCAGCGCACGGGGCAGTTGCGGCGATTCGATTTCGAGGATCTTCAGGTGTTTCGGGTTTTCCGCGATGTCCTTGGGCGTCGCCTGATCCGCCGCCGGGTCATTGAAACCGGCTTTGAGCTTGATCAGGCCGTTGTCCTGCAACAGGTACAGCGCGCGGCTCAGGTTGGTGACGTTGTTCGGCACGGCGACCGTGCCTTTGTCCGGCACCTGGGCGAAGGTTTTGTGGCGATGGGAATAAATCCCCAGCGGTTCGATGTGCACCGTGGCGGCCACCGCGAGTTTCTCACCGAGGGCCTTTTCCTGGGATTGCAGGTACGGCAGATGCTGGAAGTAGTTGGCGTCCACATCGCCGTGCACCAGCAACTCGTTGGAGTTCACGCCCTGCGGGATTTCGATCACCTTGAGGTTGAGCTGCGGATCGAGCTTCTGGATGTACGCCAGAATCTGCGCGTGGGGCACCGGGTCGGCGGCAACGCGCAATGGTTCCAGCGCTCGAGCACTGAACGAAGTCACCAACGCGCCGAGGACGGCCAAGGTCAAGCCTGCTTTTTTCAACATGGGAAGAGTCCTTAAGCGAGTGATGGATCAGGCGTTGGCGGTCCTGCGAAGCGGTGTCTGGGTATTCGACGCATCGGCGTAGAAGCGCTGCGCGACATCGGGATGGGAGCGCAGTCGGCCCTTCAGATAATTCCAGCCGACATCGCGGAACAACGGATTGAGCGGATCACTCGCCGGGCCACGCGCCTCACGCAGCAACGCCGTCGGCAAGGGATAAAGCGGCACCACTGCATCCAGTTGCGCGCCGAGGAAAAACGCGATGGACAAGCGCTCGCTGCCCACCGGTGGCGACACCACCCGATGCACCGTGGCACGCAGATAACCGTTGGTGGCCAGCTCCAGCAACTCGCCGATGTTTACCACCAAGGTATTGTCCCGAGGCAGCGCATCGATCCAGCGCCCCTCTTCGATCTCCACTTGCAGACCGGCCTGCCGGTCTTGCAGCAGGAAGCTGAGAAAACCCGAATCCTTGTGCGCGCCGACGCCCTGATTGCTCGCCGTCGAGGCTTGCCCCGGATAGCGCATCAGCTTGATGTGTTCGTTGGGTTTGTCGCCGTACAACCGGTCAAAAGCGTCTTCCGGCAACGACAATGCCTGGGCGAATGCGCGCAGCAGGCGCAGCGACATTTGGGTCATCGCCTGTTGCCAGTCGAGCAGCAGCGGCTTGAGTTGCGGCAACGCTTCGGGCCATTGATTCGGCCCTTGCAGCCGCGCCCACAACGGACTGTCGGCGTTCAACGGCAAGACGTCGCGCTCGGCGCCCAGATCGAACTGTTCTCGTTGATCGGGCTGGCCTCGAGTGATCTCGGACGCGGCGCGGTTATAACCGCGAAAGTGCGGCGAATTGATCATGCCGACGGCGGTTTTCTCGCTGTCGGGCAAGGCGAAGAACTGGCGCGCGTAGTCCTGCACTTGCTCAAGCAGGCTGGCGTCGATGCCATGGCCGGTCAGGTAGAAAAAACCCACATCGCGGGCGGCATGGCGCAAGTCATCGAGAAAGGCCTGGCGTTGGGACGGCGTACCGTCGAGCAGGGACAGGTCGAGGATGGGTAATGCGGTGATGTCTGAGGTGTGCGGCATGATTCACTCCCGTGTGAATCAAACCTGAAGAGTCCGTGATCGATTCAGCGCGTGCCGTCATGGCAATCGGGAGGTCTATCGGTTTGATGCTTTTGATTCGTCTATGAAACAAAACTAAACGATATTAAAAACACCGAACAAATATCTTTTTTGCATTAGCTTAGGTCTGTCTGGCTACAGGGCTCAGGTGACTACCGCGCCTTTCGGGCAGCTGGCGTGGGTGGTGGAGTCGCCGAGGCGGATTGCATCTTTCATTACGTCACTCCATTGACCTGAAATTGGCCTGCTGTGATCGACTGGCGGATCAGCGAGCAGACTTTTCTTTTTTACTCAACCGGCTTGGTTATACGGCTGTGCATGCAAGGATCAACAATTCGTGGCCTTGTAGGCGGCCGAAAAAACCACCTGCGAACAGGTGGTTTTGATCCAGACGACAAACGCGCTCACTCAGAAGTTGGCTGCTGCTCCAGCAGGGCCGCCCGTCGAACTGCAAAGGTGCCGAAAGCTATTTTGTGACGGGTAAAAACTTCAGGCAGGCGAAACCGGTCTTGATACGCAATTGCCGGATAGGCTGGACACTTTCCTGATCGCCGACCTTTTTCACTACACCGATCCCACAGTGGTACTGGTCGTACTTGAACACCGGAATAATGCCGGGCTTGGTCTCGCTCCAGAGGCCGGTCTTTATGGTGTAAACAGCACCTTCCTCTGGTGTGAAGGAAAAGGGAATCTGGCACTGAGTACTGCCGACTACATCGCGGTAAGTCAGCACCAGTTCTTTACCGACAGCGACTTTGGACTCGATGAAATCGCCGTTATAGGAAAGCGGTGTATAGCCGGCATAACAGCTTTTTTCGTTGAACGTCATCGCGTCCAGTGTCGTGCCACGATCATATTTAAGGCGAACGGTCGCAGAAGGCTCATCCGGGCGGGGAAACTCGTACTGTTTGCCCATGAGCAGTGACGCGCAGCCACTGAGCGCAAACGATCCTGCCAGCAGTGCGCACCAACCGAACTTGTATTTACCGAACATCAATCTTTTCCCTAAGACGTTTGAATTTGGGAACTGCTTGCCACGACGAGTCAAATTTCCAGCTCTCGTGTCACCGCTTTATCGGGTGGTAACTCAATAAAATCACGCCATGCCATCAAGGCTTTTTCAAAGGATTCCAGACTGAGAAATTCACAATAATCTTCTTCCATCCGAAAATAGAGCTTCACGCAGTCCTTTGAAAAATCTGCCCCCCAAACTTCACGATCCCAGTGATCGAATTCGACTTTTGACTCCTTCACCGATTTGATCCGCGCCAAACCCACGTCTATCCACTTCAGCGAATGTATGAGCTGGCAGCCGCCATCATCGGTCAGGATGCAGGACAAAAGGCTCGTGCCATCCTCGTTCACGACGTCTGAACTACAGTGCGGAAACAAGTCGCCGAACGCTTCTTCCCAGGAGAATCGCAATTTCATTTATTGGTTCCATGCACCAGAGGAAACTGATCGATAGGGTTCGACACTCACACACCAGCGTCAGAGCAAACTCCACGACACCCCGACATACATCGCCATGCCCTCACCCGGTGTGGAGCGTGCCGCGTCCAGGCCTTTATCGTCATAGCCCGGCGTAACGGTAGCGGCGTAGTGCTTGTCGGTCAGGTTGCGCATGTCCAGCCAGGTCTGCCAGTCGCCCTTGGGGGCGTTGTAACCGAGGGTCGCGCCGAAGGTGGCGTAAGGATCGGCGTAATAGCTGTTGGCGTAGTCCACTGCGGTTTTCGAGACCAGTTGCGTGTTGACCGCCGCGAAGAAACCCTGCGGGAAGTCGTAGCGCAGTTCGCCCTGGTAGTAATGCATCGGCAAGCCCGGCAGGCGGTTATCACCGAAGCGGTCGTCGTCGCGGTAGTGGAAGTCGCTGAAGGTGTAGGCCTGACGCAGGCTCAACTTGCCGCCATCGTTCGCTGACCACAGGTTGCTGAGCAGGCTGACTTCCACGCCTTGGTGCACGGTCGGGCTGGCGTTGAGTTCGTATGGCGTGGTGGCGTTGGCATCCGGCAATACCGAGAGCAATTCGTGGCGCACCTGAGCGTAGTACCAGGCCAGGCTCCATTCACCGAGCGCACTGTCGCCACGGCCGCCGAGTTCCAGGGTGGTCGCGGTCTGGTTTTGCAGCTTGACCGGATCGCGCTGGGTGCCGGTGGCGGCGCCGCTGCCAGCGGGGAAGCGTACGTTGGAGCTGTAGATCAGCGACCACGGATGCGGCGCTTCGACCGAGCGGCTGAGGTTGCCGAACAGTTGCAGATCCGGCGTCACCTGATAGCGCAGACCCAGACGTGGCGCGTAATCCCAGTCGCCAAGGCTGGTCTTGCCGCCACCTTCCGGGTAGGTGACCGCGCTTTCGCGTCGGGTGTAGATCTCGGCGAGGCCGGTGGTCAGCCACAGGTCGTCGGCGATTTCCAGGTCGTTGCCCACATGCAGGACAGAATCCGAACCCTGATAAGTGAAGTTGCGCATGTGAGTGCCCGGCGCATAACCGGCGGTATTGCCGGTGGGAATCCGCACCCGTTCGCTGGCACCGTCGTTGGGCAGGTGTTTGGTCACTCGCAGGCCCACGGTGCTGTTGCTCTCCATCCCCCAGAGCGTGTCGCGGCGCTTGTAGTCGAACGTGCCGCTGACATCGGTGTAGGCGACCTTCAGGCGATTGGGGCCTTCGCGCAGGTCCATCGGGTAATCGTGATAGACCAGACCGGTCTGGATGCTCGAATCGTCATCGATGTAGTACGTGGTCTTGTTGCCGATGAAGGTGCTGCCGGGCTGATCGCGGCTGTCGTTGCGCGTCACGTAGGCCGGGTTGGCCGCGCGCGGATCGTGCTCGATGGAATGTTTGGTCACCCGGCCGGCGAGGTCGTTGTCGGTCTCGCGGTGACGGATGTAGAAGCGGGTTTCCAGATTCGGATTGAAGCGATAACCGAAGTTGGCGATCACGCCCTGGCTCTTGCTGGCGGTGTGATCCTGATAACCGTCGGAATGCGCGTCGGTCATCGACAGGTAGTAATCGAAATCGCCCAGCACCTGACCGGAGCTGACTTGTCGCTGGGCATAACCATGGCTGCCCATGACATAGCGCACATTCAGCAGTGGCGCGTTATACCCCGTGTGGCTGACGTAATCGACGGCGCCGCCGAGGGCCAGCGCACCGCGATCAAAACCGTTGGCGCCGCGCAGCACTTCAACATGGTCGAGCCACAGCGGCTCCAGCAGTTCATAAGGCGTGCCGCCGGGGCCGGTCAGCGGCAGGCCGTCGAGCATCGTGTACAGCCCCGAGGCGTGGGCGCCGGGAGCGCGGTTGATGCCCGAGCCACGGATCGAGATTTTCGTCCCTTCGTTGCCCGCCGACTGGGCATAGACGCCGGGCTGATACGCCAGCACGTCCTGATTGCTGGCGACCCGGCCCTGCAAAGGCTGGCGCATATCCACCACGTTGCTGCCACCCGGCACCTCGGCCAGACGAGCCTTCGCCTCTTCCACCGACGCATCTTCACCGCTCTGATCCTCGGCCCCGATCAGCACTTGCCCCAGTTCCAGCCCCTGGGATTGCGCCTTGAGCGGACAGACAAGGGCCAGTCCCAGCAAGGCAGCGGGCAGGGTTTTGAGCGAAGGCATCGGGTGAACTCCAGACAGGCGGGAACGGACAGTGACAACTGCGACGCAGGAAAGAACGAAGGAAACACATGGCGATTTTGTTTTTTGTCAGGTAAACAGGCGGCTGAAATTCGGGACATTGATTTGAACAAGGGAGATGCAGGGATGGCCGAAGAAGTTCTGAAGTCGAAGATGGTCAACTTTCTGGTGACCGATGCTGAACTGAACTACGAAGATGTGGGCGAGTTCTACGAGGTCGTGGGGAACGGCAATGTCGGCGTACTCGCCGGGGTGCTCGAGGGATTCAGAAATCACTATGGCGGATTGTGGGTGGGCGGCAGAGTCACCGTCACCGAAAACGCCGTTTTCTTGAATGCCAATGCCATGAACCGCATGGTTCAGGACGGGACACTGGATGTCGAGATACCAATGCCGGCGATCCGCAAGGTCACCGTCGAAGGCGGTTTCGTGACGAAGATCGTCCGGCTCGATACCGATGCGTACAGTGTCAAATTCCGTTGCTATGGTGCCAAGGACATTGCCTCACTGATCGCCAAACAGGCCCTTTCGCAATCATTGAGACGCTCGCGGTAGTTTTGTCGCAAGACAACAGCGCCACCGGTCGTTGAGGTGGCGCCTGGATCACCCCGTCAATTCTTGCACTTGGCCAACACCACCTGGCAGGTGTCCGGCGTTCCTCCGGAGCGCCCGGCGTAACGCATGCAGTTGGCCATGGATTTTTGCCGGGCCATGTTCAGGCTGGAGCCCCAGGCCAGACCGCCCTCCCCAACCGTCGGCAAGGCCTTGGCGTAACAGCTGTCGCCAACGCCTGATGGCGGGTAATGCGTTCTGTTTGAGCATCCCGAAGCCAGCATCACGCTGAAGGCGATCAAGAGCCACGACGAGCAGTGAAGCGCGACTGGTCTGCTCATCCCGTTTCACCCCTCGAAAGACAACCGTGATCCATGGAGTCTAGTCGCTACCGCCGGACATTCACTGGGTGGTCGCCTGCCGGTACTGACGCGGGGTGAACCCGGTCGATGCCTTGAACTGGCGAGTGAAAGCGCTGTGATCGGTGTAGCCGCATTGCAGTGCCACCTCGGTGATCGGCAGCTCGGTGTGAAGCAAGCGATGGGCATGTTCCAGCCGCACTTTCTGGATCATCTGCCTCGGCGTCAGGTGGAAGACCCGTTTGCAGTAGCGCTCCAGTTGCGCCACCGAGATACCGGCGATCCGGGTCAATTCGCCCAAGGTGACACGCCGATTGAAATGCGCGCGGATGTGTTCGTCGACCGCCGCCAGGCGCTGGAACGCTGGATGTTTTTCGCTGGCCGATTGCAGGTCCACCGAAATCCCCGCGAGGCCGATGATCTCGCCGTCACGGTTGTACAGCGGACGCTTGTGCGTCAGGCACCAGCCCGGTTCACGACTGCCGTACAGGTGCAGTTCCAGCTGATCTTCCAGCACGAAACCTTCTTCCAGCACCCGCCGATCCTGCTCGGTATAACCCGGCCCGAGTTGCGCCGGAAACACCTGCGCACTGGTTTTGCCGAGTAGCGGTTTCAGGTCTTTCAAGCCGCAGCGCTGCACCAGCGTGCGATTGGCCAGGACGTACCGCGCCTGCACATCCTTGATGAAGATCGCCGCGTTCGGAATCGCATCCAGCATCGGCAACAGCGGTGCAACGCCGCCCAGCAGTGCATCGAGAGTATGCGGCCGATGGCGCTCATCGCCCTGACAGAGGATCGCAAACGCGTTCTGCATGTGAAGGTCTTCCCCGGTGAGTGGATCGGCCTGAAAACAAGTCCGCCCTGAGGCGTGCGCGTGCAGATTGCAGCAACGTTTACGGCGTGTCGAGCGCCGCTGTCTTTCTTCGCAACTGTGCCGATTTCGTCATCCGCAGCTGCGCAAAACATCAATCGCCCGACGCCTGATGAGTTCACTGTTTAGCCGTTCCAGTGACTCACACCTGCCTATCCAATAACTCACAAGAAGGCGATGCCATGTCAGGCCAAGGCAAGTTCAAAAAACAACTTTCATTGATCGACCTCACCTTTATCGGGCTGGGGGCGATCTTCGGTTCCGGCTGGTTGTTCGCGGCCAGTCACGTGTCGGCGATTGCCGGGCCGGCGGGGATTTTTTCCTGGTTGCTGGGCGGGTTCGCCGTGTTGCTGCTGGGCATCGTCTACTGCGAACTGGGCGCGGCATTGCCAAGGGCCGGCGGCGTGGTGCGTTACCCGGTTTACAGCCACGGGCCGCTGCTCGGTTACCTGATGGGTTTCATCACGCTGATCGCGTTTTCCAGTCTGGTGGCGATCGAGGTGGTTGCCTCTCGCCAATACGCAGCGGCATGGTTTCCGAGCCTGACCAAGGCCGGCAGCGGTGATCCGACCCTGCTCGGCTGGCTGGTGCAGTTCGGCCTGCTGTGCGTGTTCTTCCTGCTCAACTACCGCAGCGTGAAGACCTTCGCCAAGGCCAATAATCTGGTCAGCGTGTTCAAGTTCATCGTGCCGCTGCTGGTGATCGGCGTTCTGTTCACTTTCTTCAAACCGGAAAACTTCCAGGTTCAAGGCTTCGCGCCTTTCGGACTCTCGGGCATCGAGATGGCCGTCTCCGCCGGCGGCGTGATCTTCGCCTACCTCGGCCTGACTCCGATCATTTCGGTGGCCAGCGAAGTGAAAAATCCCCAGCGCACCATTCCGATTGCGCTGATCCTGTCGGTGCTGCTCTCCACCGCGATCTACGTGTTGCTGCAAACCGCCTTCCTCGGCGGCATCCCGACCGAATTGCTCGCCAATGGCTGGGCCGGGGTTTCCAAGGAATTCGCCCTGCCGTACCGCGACATCGCCCTGGCACTGGGCGTGGGCTGGCTGGCGTATCTGGTGGTCGCCGACGCGGTGATCTCCCCCAGCGGCTGCGGCAACATCTACATGAACGCCACGCCTCGGGTGATCTACGGCTGGGCGCAGACCGGCACGTTTTTCAAGGTCTTCACCCACATCGACGCGAAGTCCGGCATCCCGCGTCCGGCGCTGTGGCTGACCTTCGCCCTGTCGGTGTTCTGGACCCTGCCGTTCCCATCGTGGGAAGCGCTGATCAACGTGGTGTCCGCCGCGCTGGTTCTGAGTTACGCAGTGGCTCCGGTGACCGTCGCCGCGCTGCGTCGCAATGCACCCGACATGCCGCGCCCGTTCCGGGTCAAGTGCATGGGCGTGCTGGGGCCGGTGTCGTTCATCATCGCTGCGCTGATCGTTTACTGGTCGGGCTGGAACACCGTGTCCTGGTTGCTCGGCCTGCAAATCCTGATGTTCGTCGTCTACCTGCTCTGCGGCCGCTTCGTGCCGACCGCCCACCTCAGCCTGTCTCGCCAAGTGCGCTCGTCCGCGTGGCTGATCGCCTTCTACGCGGTGACCATCGTCCTGTCGAAACTCGGCACCTTCGGCGGTCTGGGCATCCTCACCCATCCGTTCGACACCCTGGTCGTCGCCGCCTGTGCGATGGGCATTTATTACTGGGGCGCGGCCACCGGCGTACCGGCACACCTGCTGCGCCTGGAATCGGAAGAGGATGAAAGCGAAGTCGCTTCGCCGTCCCCCGCCTCCGCCGCCAACCCGCGCACTGCCGGCGCTTACTGAAATCACTCAACGGGACCTGTCCATGAAACGAGTACACGTCATTGATTCCCACACCGGCGGCGAACCCACGCGTCTGGTGATGAAAGGTTTTCCAGATCTTCCGGGCCGCACCATGGCCGAGAAGCGCGATGCCCTGCGCAACCAGCATGACCAGTGGCGCCGCGCCTGTCTGCTGGAACCGCGCGGCAACGATGTGCTGGTGGGCGCGCTGTATTGCGAGCCGGTGTCGCCGGACGCCACCTGCGGCGTGATCTTCTTCAACAACGCCGGCTACCTCGGCATGTGCGGCCACGGCACCATCGGCCTTGTCGCATCGCTGCAACACCTGGGGCTGATCGCGCCGGGCGTGCACAAGATCGACACGCCGGTCGGCCCGGTCAGCGCAACGCTGCATGAAGACGGCGCCGTGACGCTCGGCAATGTGCCGGCTTATCGATTCCGTAAACAGGTGGCGGTGGAAGTGCCGGGGTACGGCCGCTTCCTCGGTGACGTCGCCTATGGCGGCAACTGGTTTTTCCTGGTCTCCGAACACGGCCAGTCGCTGACGATGGACAACGTCGAAACCCTGACCGACCTCACCTGGAAAATGCTCAGGGCCCTCGAAGACCAAGGCATCCATGGCGAGGACGGCGCAATCATCGACCACATCGAACTGTTCGCCGATGACGCCGAGGCCGACAGCCGCAACTTCGTGATGTGCCCCGGCAAAGCCTACGACCGCTCCCCTTGCGGCACCGGCACCAGCGCCAAACTCGCTTGCCTGGCCGCCGACGAAAAACTCGCGCCGGGCGAGCGCTGGGTGCAGGCGAGCATCACCGGCAGCCAGTTCGAAGGCCGCTTCGAATGGGAAGGCGATCGCGTTCGCCCCTACATCACCGGCCGCGCCCACATGACCGCCGACAGCACGCTGCTGATCGACGAAACAGATCCGTTCGCGTGGGGCATCTGAGCCGCTGCGCTTTTTTTCAAACCCCTCTGAATGACCGTTCCAAGGAGAACAATAATGAGCGACAACATCTTCACCGGCTGCATGCCCGCCCTGATGACCCCGTGCACCGCCGCGCGCAAACCGGACTTCGACGCGCTGGTGGCCAAGGGTCGCGAGCTGATCGACATCGGCATGAGTGCGGTCGTGTACTGCGGTTCCATGGGCGACTGGCCGCTGCTCACCGAAGCCGAGCGTCAGGAAGGCGTGGCGCGCCTGGTGGCGGCCGGGATTCCGACCATCGTCGGCACCGGCGCGGTCAACACCCGTGAGGCGGTGTCCCACGCTGCCCACGCGGCGAAAGTCGGCGCACAAGGTTTGATGGTAATTCCTCGAGTGTTGTCCCGTGGCGCTTCGGCGGCGGCGCAAAAAGCCCACTTCGCGGCGATTCTGCAAGCGGCGCCAAACCTGCCGGCGGTGATCTACAACAGCCCTTACTACGGCTTCGCCACCCGCGCCGACCTGTTCTTCGAACTGCGCCGTGAATACCCGAACCTGATCGGCTTCAAGGAATTCGGCGGCGGCGCCGATCTGCGCTACGCCGCGGAAAACATCACCTCCAAGGACGATGACGTGACCCTGATGGTGGGTGTCGACACCCAGGTCGTGCACGGCTTCGTCAACTGCAACGCCACCGGCGCCATCACCGGCATCGGCAACGCCCTGCCCCGCGAAGTGCTGCAACTGGTGGCCCTGAGCAAGCAGGCGGCCAAGGGTGATGCCAAGGCCCGACGTCAGGCCCGCGAGCTGGAATCGGCGCTGGCGGTGCTGTCGTCCTTCGACGAAGGCACGGATCTGGTGCTGTATTACAAACACCTGATGGTGCTCAACGGCGACAAGGAATACACCCTGCATTTCAACGAAACCGATGCGCTCAGCGACTCCCAGCGTCGTTACGCAGAAGCCCAGTACGCGCTGTTCCGTCACTGGTACGAAAACTGGTCGGCGGAGCAAAACTTCGCCTGACCTGCCGCTGCGCTCAAGCCCGCCGCCACCCGCGGCGACGGGCCTTTTCGTGACCTGCTTTATTGATAAGGAATGCGCCATGACTCTGACGGGCCAACTGCTGATCGGTCAGCAAACCCTCACCGGCGACCGCGACGTCATCCACGGGATCAATCCCGCCACCAACTCGCCTTTGCGACCGGCCTACGCCGGCGGCTCTGCCGAGCATGTCGAGCAGGCCTGCGCACTGGCCTGGGCGGCGCTCGACCGTTATCGCGAGACATCGCTTGAGACACGGGCCGAATTCATTGAAACCATCGCAGGCGAAATCGAAGCGCTCGGCGACGAACTGATCGACCGCGCTATGGCCGAAACCGGCCTGCCGCGCCCGCGCCTGTTGGGTGAACGGGGCCGCACCTGCCAGCAACTGCGTTTGTTTGCCCGCACCGTGCGGGCCGGTGAATGGCTGGATGTGCGAGTCGACAGCGCGCAACCGCAACGCCAGCCAATGCCGCGTTCGGATCTGCGTCAGCGGCAGATTCCACTGGGCCCGGTGGCGGTGTTTGGTGCAAGCAACTTTCCACTGGCGTTCTCGGTGGCGGGCGGCGATACCGCTTCGGCCCTGGCCGCCGGTTGCCCGGTGATCGTCAAGGCCCACGGCGCCCATCCCGGCACCAGCGAACTGGTTGGTCGCGCCGTAGCGCGGGCGGTCAAGGCGTGTGGTTTGCCGGAAGGTGTGTTCTCGTTGTTGTACGGCTCCGGCCGTGAAGTAGGCATTGCGCTAGTCAGTGATCCACGGATCAAGGCAGTCGGCTTCACCGGTTCGCGCAGTGGCGGGCTCGCGCTGATCAAAGCGGCTCAAGCCCGGCCCGAGCCGATTCCGGTGTACGCAGAAATGAGTTCGATCAATCCGGTTTTGTTGTTCCCAGCAGCGTTGCAGAATCGCGCCGAGGCGTTGGCCCAAGGCTTTGTGTCTTCGCTGACCTTGGGCGCCGGTCAGTTCTGCACCAATCCCGGTCTGGTCATCGCCCACAAGGGGCCGGCGCTGGACGCCTTCATTGGCGCCACCACTGAATTCGTTCAACGCAGCCCCGCGCAGACCATGCTGACGCCGGGGATTTTCAATGCCTATGAGTCCAGCGTGAATGCTCTCGCGGAAAATACCCGGGCGCGCATTGCCGCCGTCGGCCAGCGCGCGACGGAACCGAATCAGGGCCAGGCTCATGTGTTCGTCACCAACGCCGCCGATTTCCTTGCTGATCATTCGTTGCAGGCCGAAGCCTTCGGCGCCGCGTCCGTAATCGTGCAATGCGCCAGCGACGCTGAAATCCGTCAGGTGCTCGAGCAGCTGGAAGGCCAACTGACCGCCACGCTGCATCTCGATGACGAGGATCTGCAACAGGCCCGCGCATTGCTGCCAACCCTGGAGCGCAAGGCCGGACGCCTGCTGGTCAACGGCTGGCCGACCGGCGTTGAAGTCTGCGATGCGATGGTGCATGGCGGGCCGTTCCCGGCGACTTCCGATTCGCGCACCACCTCAGTGGGCACCGCGGCGATCCTGCGTTTCCTGCGTCCGGTCTGCTATCAGGATTTCCCCGACAGCCTGCTGCCGACCGCGCTCAAACACGCCAATCCACTGTCGCTGCGTCGCTTGCTCGATGGCCAAAGGGAAACCGCGAAAAATGCCGAATAACCCGCACGACATCGCCGTGGTCGGCGCCGGCATCATCGGCGTCGCGAGCGCCCTGCGCCTGGCCCGTCAGGGTTTGCGGGTGGTGGTGATCGATCCGCAGGAACCGGGCCACGGCGCCTCGTTCGGCAACGCCGGGCACCTGGCGACCGAGCAAGTATTTCCGATTGCCGACAGCTCGATCCTCAAACGCCTGCCCGCCATGCTCATGGACCCGATGGGGCCGCTGCGCTTGGACTGGAAATACCTGCCCCGCGCCTTGCCCTGGTTTGCGCGGCTGTTGCTGAACCTGCGCTCGGCGCCGTTCCAGCGTACCGTCGCCGGGTTGAGGGCGCTGAATGAAAGCTCGCTGGATGCCTGGCACCGCTTGCTGAATGACATCCAGCGCCCCGAGCTGTTGAAGATGGAAGGTTCGCTGCTGGTGTTCGAACGCCCCGAATCGCGCCCGGCCCTCGAAGCATTGCAGCGACGCATGCAACAGCAACAGGTGCCGGTCGATTGGTGGCAGGCCGGTGCGGTACGCGAGACCGCACCGCAACTGAGCGAACAGATTCAGGGCGGACTGTTTTTCCCGAACACCGGGCACTTCATCGATCCCTACCGCGTCGTGCGTGAGTTGGTGGAAGCGGCGAAAGCCAGCGGCGTGCAGTTTGTGAAACAGGCGGTTCAGGGCGGGCAACTGCACGAACATGGCGTCAACCTGATGACCGGAACCGGCACCCTGTCCGCTCGCCAGGTACTGATCGCCTGCGGCGCTCACTCGGCAAAACTCACCGCCGCGCTGACCGGCAAAAACGTCCCGCTGGACACCGAGCGCGGCTACCACCTGATGCTGCCTCACGAACACAACCGACTGCCCTTCCCCGTCACCTCGCTGGAACGCAAATTCATCATGACCCCGATGTCTGAAGGGCTGCGCCTGGCCGGCACCGTCGAATTCGCCGGCCTCGAAGCCCCACCGACCATGGCCCGCGCCTGGCAGTTGCATCGGTTGAGCAAAGGGTTGTTTCGTGATGAGTTGAGTGTCGAGGCGGCCACGCCATGGATGGGATTTCGGCCGTCGCTGCCGGATTCGTTGCCGGTGATTGATCGGGTGTGTGACGGGAAGGTGTTGCTTGCGTTCGGACATCAGCATCTGGGGCTGACGCAGGCGGCGGTGACGGCGGAGATGGTTGGGGGGATGGTTTCGCCGTCGGCGCAGAACACAGCTCGTGTTCTTCCTTCGAGCGAGCCCTATCGGCTGGATCGCTTTTGAGTGGCCGTCTATCTGGCGCCCTGCTGATATTCACGGGGCGTACACCCGAACTCTCGGCGGAACACCGTGTGCAGGTATTGAGCGGATTTGAAACCGCACGTGCGGGCAACGTCCGCAATCGCCGTGTCGGTTTTTTCCAGTCCGCGAGTGGCCGCCGCCAGTTTGAAACGCAGAATCTCGTCATGCACGCTGCAACCACGCACCGCGCGAAAGTGCGACTCCAGCGAGGAACGCGACACGCCGACATAAGCCGCCACTTGCGCGGTCTTGATGCCCTGGCAGGCATATTGGCGAATGAACAGCAGCGCCTGCATCACGTAGGAGTTGCCCAAAGGTTGATGCAAGCTCGACACCTGCACGTTGATCGCTTCAGGCGGGATCAGGAAATGCTCGCCCGTTGACGGCTTGCCGTGGAGCATCTGGTGCAGCAGTTGCGCGGCGGTGCGGCCCATGGTTTCGGTGCCCTGGATCACTGAACTCAGGGGGACCCGGGTCAGGCTGCGGGTCAACGGGTCATTGTCGATGCCGATCAGCGCCACCTGCTCCGGCACGGCGATGCCGGCGGTCAGGCAGGCTTGCAGCAACTGCCGGGCGCGGGCATCACTGACTGCGATGATGCCAATCGGCTTGGGCAGGCTTTGCAGCCAGGCGATCAGCTGTTCGACGGCGCTGTCCCACAGCGGCGCGCTGGTCCCCATGCCGCGATAGACCTCGGCGTGCAAGCCGTCCCGCTGCATCAATCGTAGAAAAGCCTTTTCGCGCTCCTGGGCCCATCGGTTGGCCTGCGCCTCAGGCAGGCTGAAGCAGGCGAACCGTTGCAGCCCGGCCTCGATCAAGTGCTCGTAAGCCATGGTGATCAGCGCGTTATTGTCGGTCGCGACGTACGGGATGCCTTTGGGATAGGCGCGCTCATCCTGATAAGAACCGCCCACCGCCACCACGGGCAATTTGATGTCGGCCAGCGCCTCGCCAATCAGCGGGTCGTCAAAGTCGGCAATGATTCCGTCGCCTTGCCAGCGCTCGATGCCCTTCAAGCGGCAGAGAAAATCCTCCTCCAGAAACAGATCCCAGGACGCGCGCGTGCTGCTCAGGTAGTTGCCGATGCCGCTGATGATGCCGCGGTCATAGATCTTGCTCCCGTTGAACAACAGGGCGATGCGGTGAACAGGCGGTACGGTTTTCATTGTTTTCAGGCTTGTTCCGGGCCCCTTGCCGTAGAGGCGGTCTGCACAGACTAGGCGCGCAGAGGGCGAATCTCAATACGCAAAATCGCACTCCGTGTTGGTGATTTTCGTAATCGGCAGGCACAGGGCCGTTGCTAGTATCGGGACACGCCCAAGAACAACAACCAAGAACAACAAGGACATTGCCAATGCCGTACTTCCCCGATGTCGACCGGATTCGCTACGAAGGTCCTGCCAGCGATTCTCCCCTTGCCTTCCGTCACTACGACGCCGACAAGATCATCCTCGGCAAGCCGATGCGCGAACACCTGCGCATGGCCGCCTGTTATTGGCACACCTTTGTCTGGCCGGGCTCCGACGTGTTCGGCGCAGGGACATTCAAGCGCCCATGGCAACACGCCGGCGACCCGATGGAACTGGCCATTGGCAAGGCGCAGGCCGCGTTCGAGTTTTTCTCCAAGCTGGGTATCGACTACTACTGCTTTCACGACACGGATGTCGCCCCCGAAGGCCACTCGCTGAAGGAGTACCGCAACCACTTCGCCCAAATGGTCGATCACCTGGAACGCCATCAGGAAGAAAGCGGAATCAAGCTGCTGTGGGGCACTGCCAACTGTTTCAGCAATCCGCGCTTTGCCGCCGGTGCCGCCAGCAACCCGGATCCTGAAGTGTTCGCCTGCGCCGCGGCCCAGGTCTTCAGCGCCATGAACGCGACTCAACGCCTCAAAGGCTCCAACTATGTGTTGTGGGGCGGTCGCGAGGGCTACGAAACCCTGCTCAACACCGACTTGAAACGCGAGCGCGAACAACTGGGTCGCTTCATGCGCATGGTGGTCGAGCACAAGTACAAGATCGGTTTCAAAGGCGATCTGCTGATCGAGCCCAAGCCGCAGGAGCCGACCAAGCACCAGTACGATTACGACAGCGCCACGGTGTTCGGTTTTCTCCAGCAGTTCGGTCTGGAAAAGGAAATCAAGGTCAACATCGAGGCCAACCACGCGACCCTGGCCGGTCATAGTTTTCATCACGAAGTGGCGACGGCCGTCTCGCTGGGGATTTTCGGCAGCATCGATGCCAACCGGGGCGATCCGCAGAACGGCTGGGACACCGATCAATTTCCCAACAGCGTCGAGGAAATGACCCTGGTCACCTATGAAATCCTCAAGGCCGGCGGGTTCGGCAATGGCGGGTTCAACTTCGACTCCAAGGTGCGCCGTCAGAGCCTCGATGAGACCGATCTGTTCCACGGTCACGTCGGCGCCATGGACGTCCTCGCCCTGTCGCTCGAGCGGGCCGCCGCCATGGTCCAGAACGATCAGTTTCAGCGGCTCAAGGACCAACGCTATGCCGGCTGGCAGCAGCCATTCGGTCAGTCGGTGCTGGCAGGCGACTTCAATCTCCAGTCACTGGCCGAGCACGCCTTCGCCCACGAACTGAACCCGCAAGCCGTCAGCGGCCGGCAGGAAATGCTCGAAAACGTCGTCAACCGTTTCATCTATCGCTGATCGCCAATGGGGACTGCGGGCGCTGTGACATTTGCGCGACAAATCTGTAGTCCGTTGCGTCAGCTGATTCTCTACAGTTCCATCAGCCCGATATTCATCGTCAGGCCGTGTCTTTCAAACAAAAATAAAAGGACGCACCACCATGAAGAATGTAAAACGCACGCTGCTGGCCAGCGCCCTGGCGCTGTTGTCGCTGCCAGTGATGGCCGACGCGGCCCATCCGAAAATCGGTTTCTCCATTGATGACCTGCGGCTGGAACGCTGGTCACGGGACCGGGATTACTTCGTTGCCGCAGCGGAAAAAATGGACGCCAAGGTCTTCGTGCAGTCGGCCGATGCCAACGAGCAGAAGCAGATTTCGCAAATCGAAAACCTCATTTCCCGTGGCGTCGATGTCATCGTCATCGTGCCGTTCAACGCTACCGTGCTGACCAATGCGGTGGCCGAAGCGAAGAAGGCCGGGATCAAGGTCGTGTCCTATGACCGTCTGATACTCAACGCCGATATCGACGCCTACATCTCCTTCGATAACGAAAAGGTCGGCGAAATGCAGGCCAGCGGCGTGCTGCACGCAGCGCCCAAGGGCAATTACTTCCTGCTGGGTGGCGCGCCCACCGACAACAACGCGAAAGTGTTGCGCGAAGGTCAGATGAAGGTGCTGCAACCGGCCATCGACAAGGGCGATATCAAGATCGTCGGCCAGCAGTGGGTGAAGGAATGGAATCCGACCGAAGCGCTGAGCATTGTTGAAAACGCCTTGACCCGCAACGACAACAAAATCGACGGCATCGTCGCCTCCAACGACGCCACGGCCGGCGGCGCCATTCAGGCCCTGGCCGCTCAGCAACTGGCCGGCAAGGTGCCGATCTCCGGACAGGACGCGGACCTGGCAGCGGTCAAGCGGGTGATCTCCGGCACTCAAACCATGACCGTTTACAAACCGCTGAAACTGATTGCCTCCGAAGCCGCCAAACTCTCGGTGCAACTGGCGCGCAACGAGAAGCCCGCCTACAGCTCGCAGTACGACAACGGCAGCAAAAAAGTCGACACCATCCTGCTCACCCCGACCCCGTTGACCAAGGACAACATCGACCTGCTGGAACAGGACGGCTTCTATACCAAGGCGCAGCTCGCCGGAAAGTGACACTCAGTGAGTGATGCCCCCGCAGGCGTTTTGCGCCTGCGGGATCAGTCCAGTATCTGTCGCTTATGAGTCTCTGCCATGTCCGACTTTCTGCTGCAAATGAACGGCATCGTCAAAACCTTCAGCGGTGTCAAAGCGCTCAACGGCATCGACCTCAAGGTCCGGCCGGGCGAGTGCGTCGGGCTGTGCGGCGAGAATGGCGCCGGCAAGTCGACGCTGATGAAAATCCTGTCTGCGGTCTATCCCCATGGCACCTGGGACGGTGAAATCCTCTGGGACGGTCAACCGCTCAAGGCGCAATCGATCAGCGAAACGGAAGCCGCCGGCATCGTCATCATTCACCAGGAACTGACGCTGGTTCCCGACCTCTCGGTGGCCGAAAACATTTTCATGGGCCATGAGCTGACGCTGCCGGGTGGGCGGATGAATTACCCGGCGATGATCCACCGCGCCGAAGCCCTGATGCGTGAACTGAAAGTGCCGGACATGAACGTGTCGCTGCCGGTTTCGCAGTACGGTGGCGGTTATCAGCAACTGGTGGAAATCGCCAAGGCCCTGAACAAACAGGCGCGCCTGCTGATCCTCGACGAGCCGTCCTCAGCCCTGACCCGTTCGGAAATAGAGGTGTTGCTGGACATCATCCGCGACCTCAAGGCCAAGGGCGTCGCCTGCGTTTATATCTCGCACAAACTCGATGAAGTGGCCGCAGTGTGTGACACCATTTCGGTGATCCGCGACGGTAAACACATCGCCACGACCGCCATGGAAAACATGGATATTCCCCAGATCATCACCCAGATGGTCGGCCGGGAAATGAGCAACCTCTACCCCACCGAACCCCACGACATCGGCGAGGTGATTTTCGAGGCGCGCCACATCACCTGCTACGACGTCGACAACCCCAAACGCAAACGGGTCGACGACGTTTCGTTCAGCCTCAAACGCGGGGAAATCCTCGGCATCGCCGGGCTGGTCGGTGCCGGCCGCACGGAGCTTGTGACCGCGCTGTTTGGCGCCTACCCCGGTCGCCACGAAGGCGAAGTCTGGCTGGACGGTCAGCCCATTGACACCCGCACGCCGCTCAAATCAATTCGCGCCGGCGTGTGCCTGGTGCCCGAAGACCGCAAGCGTCAGGGGATCATTCCCGACCTGGGTGTCGGCCAGAACATCACCCTGGCCGTGCTGGACAGTTTCTCGAAACTGACCCGCATCGACGCCGAAGCCGAACTGGGCAGCATCGATCGGGAAATTTCGCGCCTGCACCTGAAGACCGCGAGCCCGTTCCTGCCGATCACCAGCCTGTCCGGAGGCAATCAACAAAAAGCCGTGTTGGCGAAGATGCTGCTGACCAGGCCCCGGGTGCTGATCCTCGACGAGCCAACCCGAGGGGTGGATGTCGGCGCGAAGTACGAGATTTACAAGTTGATGGGGATACTGGCCGCCGAAGGCGTGTCGATCATCATGGTGTCTTCGGAGCTGGCCGAAGTGCTCGGCGTTTCCGACCGCGTACTGGTGATCGGCGAAGGCCGGTTGCAGGGCGATTTCCTCAACCATGAACTCACTCAGGAACAGGTGCTCGCCGCAGCACTCAGCCAGCCTGACAGCCATAACAATAAAGATCGGAAATCCGCGTAAATGAATCAGGTCAAACAACTTTTCACCCGCTACAAGATGCTCGCACTGGTGTTTGCCGTGGCGCTGATCTGGCTGTTCTTCAGCTGGCAGACCGAGGGCGGATTCCTGACACCGCGCAACCTCTCCAACCTGCTGCGCCAGATGTCCATCACCGGGATCCTCGCCTGCGGCATGGTGCTGGTCATCATCAGCGGCGAGATCGATCTGTCGGTCGGCTCATTGCTGGGCCTGCTCGGTGGCGTGGCAGCCATTCTCGACGTTGTCTATCACATACCGCTGCTGGCGAACCTGAGCCTTGTGGTGGTGTGCGGATTGCTGATCGGCCTCGCCAACGGTTACATGGCGGCGTACCTGCGCATTCCGTCATTTATCGTGGGGCTGGGCGGGATGCTGGCGTTCCGGGGGATTTTGCTGGGAATCACCGGAGGCACGACCATTGCGCCGGTGTCTCCGGAGCTTGTTTACATTGGCCAAGGTTATTTGCCACATGCTATCGGCGCCGGCCTGGGCGTCCTGCTGTTCGCACTGACGATGTTCCTGACCTGGAAACAACGGCGCAATCGCGCCCTTCACGGCCTCGCGGCACACTCACTGGTGCGTGACGTGGCACGCGTGTTGTTGATCGGTGCGGTGCTGGCCGGGTTTGTCCAGACCCTCAACAGCTATGACGGCATTCCCGTGCCGGTCCTGCTTCTGTTGATTCTATTGGGCGGATTCAGCTACGTGACCAGCCAGACCGTGTTCGGCCGACGCGTCTATTCCGTGGGCAGCAACATGGAAGCGACGCGCCTGTCCGGTATCAATGTGCAGGCCGTGAAACTCTGGATTTTCGGGATCATGGGCGTGATGTGCGCCCTCGCCGGCGTGGTCAACACTGCGCGCCTGGCCGCCGGCTCCCCCTCGGCCGGCAGCATGGGCGAACTCGACGCCATCGCCGCCTGCTTCATCGGCGGCACCTCGATGCGCGGCGGTTCCGGCACTGTCTACGGCGCCCTCCTCGGCGCGTTGGTCATCACCAGCCTGGACAACGGCATGTCCATGCTCGACGTCGACAGTTACTGGCAGATGATCGTCAAGGGCAGCATTCTGGTGTTGGCGGTTTGGGTGGATGTGAGTACGCGGACCGGGCGGCGTTGAAATGAAGGCATCTCTGAAAATGCGAAAAGCCTCCTTTTGAAGGCAGGCTTTTCGTTACGCCTGGAGCTTTTCGATATCTAGGAAGGCATCAGCCAGTGCCGCTCAGTGGTCCACCCGAGAAAAACCTTACAACCCTCCCGCTCTTGGTGAGCTGAAGTCAACCGACATCCAGATACCGCCATGCGCAACCCGATCATGGCGGGAAGAAATCGCCCCTGAAATGCGCTGGATTGAGCCGAAAAATACACTTCAATGTTCCCAAGCACACTCTCCAATCGAGACTGATCCAGCATCGACAGGTAAAACATCATCTGGCGCCACGCATACGCTGTGTTTTTCAACATGACCAGACGTGCGTGATAGAGCTTGATCTGCATCTGCTGCCGACTGCATATCCATTTGAAACATGCTTCGGCCATTGAACCCAAACGATCATGTAACAGCGTCTTCAGGTCCAGATCATCAAACAGGATGGCCAGGTTTTGCGTGGTCAATATCTGTTGCTGTTCGATGATCGTGCCGTTGTTCGCCGGGCTCCATCTACCGATATCGGCATTCGCCCGCCGCGCGCACAAACCAGCCAGCACACCACTGTTGCTTCGTGAATTCCGCTGCTTGGGTAGTGCAGCCAACTGATCCATATCGATATCGTAATAGCGTGCGTAAAGAGATCCGGCCATCAGCCGGACTGAACGCTTGGCAGCCTTCACGAACTTGCCGGAGAAAGCGCCCATGAAAATGTCAGCCGCGATCTCCTCTACGAAGGGAAGATCCAGCTTGGCCGATTCGGCAAGCGAGGAAAATTCCTGAAGCAACTTGTTTGGCAGAATGGCCTGAGGAAATGCAACAAGGGTCAATGCGGACGCCTCGACCAGAGCCTGTCTGGCACCTTCAATCGCCAGAGCTCCCGCCTCGTACTCGGTCTCCAGGGCTTTCACCCAAGGTAAATCATCGACTCTCACCTGACGCTGCATGTTCAGCAGCAATAGAGAGCGTCGACGCCTGAACGCACAATAAGTTGCGACAGACAGTGCCCGCAGCGCTACGTCTCGATATCCGGCGCTACAGATTTGCGCCGTCATCGCTGGCAGCACTTTCGCCACGGTATCTGCGGATGTAATGACCCCATGTTCAATCAACTCTGCAACCGTTCCCTTTCGGCAGCGTTCGAGGCGTCGACGAATCGAAGGAGGAATGGTCTCCCCCTCCTTCAATGAATAAGCCTTCGCCTCTTCGTTGGTGATGGGCGTCAGTAACGGCGCGAAATCAGAGATGCCTTCCGAGACTGGATATCTCGCCAGTCGCGCGGAAGCAGCCTTGGCAATCAGATGGTGTGCCGAGGCTGATACGTGATGGCGCTGCTGTGCGCGCTTGCTGGAATGTTCTTCGGACTCAGGGTGTCCATGCTTGGCTACAAAGTCGTCGACGATTCTGCGAATGCGCCCAACCTGGCGCCCCGTTAGCGATGCAGGATCGATAGAGCATTGCTTGAGCAATGCCAGCAACTCCGCCGCCCGATCACTGGAGTTGCCCGCGCGGCGGGGATCAGCCTCAGTGGCGATATCAAATTCTTTACCGAGCACCGAAGCGCGCTCGAACCAGCCTTCAGGGTAATGCCTGCAAGGCCAACCATCGTTGTACGTCAGCAGGAACAGCGAGACCGCCGTGTCGTAGAGGGGCAACCTGCGTTCAACAACATGCTTTTGGACGGTAAGACGAGGCTGGGGTAAGAGGTCGGACAGCCGCAGGCTGATTTGACCAGCATTGAAAACTTCAACTTCAGCCATCGAGAGTGGGCGCTCGTTGGCTGCCGCGGGAAAGAAACGCACTCGTTCGAAGAAAGGCGCGATCTGCTCGATCAACGTCCTGGCTTCTTCGACGCGTTGTTGCCCCAGAAACCAGGCCACTGTCAGCAACGCGGCCTCTTCCGGTACATCGATCCGATAGTCTTCGTTCGTCAATCGCTCTTGCAGCGTTCTTACGCCTTCGTCTGAAAGATGCCACCTATTCAAATCGAGCCGTTCGTATCCCGCTCGAATGCCAGGAATCGATGACGCCAACAGGCGCTCATGAGCGGTCAACTCGCCACCGGCCAGAAGGTTGCCCGTTGCAAAGCCGCCAGTGGCCACTTCCAGCGTGATCCATTCTGGCAGGTCGGCAAACGGCGTCCGCGAGCCATACAGTGTACGGCCATGCATCAGGTTTTCGAGAACCTTTTGCCAGCGTTCGATCCTGGCAAGTGCTTTCGGACTGGCGTCATTGTCGCGTGCAGTAAGCGCGCGAGACAGTTGAAAGTGCGCATAACCGGCGTTTATTTCGCCGAGCGCACCCGATTCACCCTCAGGCCTGGACATACTTCCTTGTGACCTACTATGTAGTGGGTCCGGGGGCTGGATTCGAACCAGCGCCCACCCGGTTAAGAGCCGAGTGTTCTACCGCTGAACTACCCCGGAACAGAGCGCGCATTGTCGATGAGTGGCGAAAGTATGTGAAGCTCGGATTCAGGGATTTTGTTGCGACAAATCTCTGATCGTTAAGCCTTCATCACTCAATGCAGCGCTTATCCAAACGCTACGCGCACAAAATCAATAAAACTCCTCAACTTCGGCGTCAGCCTCGGATCCGGCGCATACAGAAGATTCATCGGCGAAACCGGCACCTTGTACTGCGGCAGCAGACTCACCAGTGTCCCGCTTCTCAGCGAATCCTTGACCAGCTCCAGCGGGAGCATCACCACCCCCAGCCCCGCCACTGCTCCGGACAGCAACGGATCGCCCTGATTAATCGTCAATCGGCTTTTAATCGGTACATCGATACAGCCTTCCGGGCCTTCGAATCGCAGGTGTGAGCGGCCGTCCGAATAGGCGAACGCCAGACATTCATGCTCCTGAAGATCCCAAGGCGTGGTGATGGTTGGGCGGCGTGCGAGGTAGGACGGTGCCGCGCACAGCACCATTTGATAGGGCATCAGCGGCAGTGCCTTCAGGCCGCTGTCGGCGAGTTCGCCGATGCGAAATACAGCGTCGTATCCGCCGTCCACCAGGTCGACCAGTTCGTTCGACAGCGTCAGGTCCACCGACACTTGCGGATAACGAACCATGTACTCCAGCAGCTTCGGCGACAGCGTGCTGACGCCGAACGTGACGGGCGCATTGATCCGCAACCGGCCGCTGGGCACGCCCCGGGTCACGGCGGCCATTTCTTCGGCGGCGTCCATGTCGGCCAGAATCAGCTTCGCTCGCTGATAGAAGGTGCGTCCGAAATCAGTCAGGCTTTGCTTGCGGGTGGTGCGGTTGAGCAGCGAAACGCCCAGATGCTGCTCGAGCATTTTCACTTGCTTGCCGACCATTTGCGGGGACAGGTTGAGCTCGTCCGCCACCGCGCTGAAGGAGCCCAGCTCCACCGCTTTGACGAAGGTGGCCATGAGTGTGAGGCGATCCATTGGAAACTCGTTGTTTCTAGTGTTGCGCCATCCTAGGCCTTTATCCGGAGCAGGCCAAAGTCTAAATTGGCGTCCATGGCACCGGCTCACGTCGGTGCAATTTCATCGATAACCGAGGAAGTACAGATGGCACGCATTGTCAGGATTCATGAATACGGTGACGCGAGCGTCCTGAAACTGGAAAACGTCGACGTCCCGGCGCCCGCTGCGGACGAAGTGCAGATCGAAGTCAAAGCCTTTGGCCTGAATCGCGCCGAAGTAATGTTCCGCAACCATGCCTATCTACAGGAAGCGGAGTTTCCCAGCCGTCTCGGCTACGAAGCGGCCGGTGTAGTGGTGGCGGTTGGCGCCAACGCCAGCGAGTTCAAGATTGGTGATGCCGTCAGCCTGATTCCGCCGCTGGACATCGCGCGCTGGGGCACTTACGGCGAACTGGCCAACGTGCCCGCCCACCTCACCGTCAAACACCCGCAGAACCTGTCGTTTGAACAAGCGGCGGCGTCCTGGATGCAATACGTCACCGCGTGGGGCGCGCTGGTCGAACAGGCCAAACTGCAAAAAGACGACTTCGTGATCGTCACCGCCGCCTCCAGCAGCGTCGGCCTGGCCGCCTTCCAGATCGCCAAAATGGTCGGCGCCACCTCGATTGCCGTCACCCGGACCCGCGCCAAGAAACAGGCCTTGCTCGACGCCGGCGCTGCGCACGTTATCGTCAGCGATGAAGAAGACATGGTTGCAGCCGTCATGGCGCTGACCGACGGCAAAGGCGCGCGGGTGGTGTTCGATCCGGTGGGCGGCCCGTCGTTCGAACCGCTGACCCAAAGCATGGCGCGCGGCGGCATCCTGCTGGAGTACGGTGCCCTGAGCCCGGAACCGACGCCGTTCCCGCTGTTCACCGTGCTGGGCAAATGCTTGACGCTCAAGGGTTACCTCTACACGGAGATCGTCTCCGACCCGGCCATCCTGGCACGCGCCAAGGCTTTCATCGGCGACGGGCTGGCATCGGGTGCGCTGCAACCGATCATTGCCAGGACATTTGCCCTGGATGACATTCAGGAAGCGCATCGCTTTCTTGAGGCCAACCAGCAGGTCGGGAAAATTGTCGTCACGGTTTGAGGTGACGAGTCCCCTGCACTGCTGTTGCGGTAGAAACGACGAAAGCCTGCTTTTTTCAAAGCAGGCTTTCGTCTATCCGGCATCCGGTTATTTCTGATGCGCCGTCAGTGCCGCATAACCGTTCATCAAGTTGCGGTAGTTCGGGATGCGCTGGGACAGCAGGTTGCCCAGGCCTTCGATGTCGTTGCGCCAGTCGCGGTGCAGTTCGCAGGCTACCGAGAACCAATTCATCATCTGTGCACCGGCCTGGGTCATGCGGTTCCACGCCGCTTGCTGCACGGTGGTGTTGAAGGTGCCGGAGGCATCGGTCACCACGAACACGTCAAACCCTTCCGCCAGCGCCGACAGGGTCGGGAACGCTACGCACACATCGGTCACGACACCGGCAATGATGATCTGCTTGCGGCCGGTGGCCTTGATCGCCTTGACGAAGTCTTCGTTGTCCCAGGCGTTGATCTGGCCTGGACGGGCGATGTACGGCGCGTCCGGGAACATTTCCTTGAGTTCCGGCACCAACGGGCCGTTCGGGCCTTGTTCGAAGCTGGTGGTGAGGATGGTCGGCAACTCGAAGAATTTGGCCAGATCGGCCAGCGCCAGCACGTTGTTCTTGAACTCGTTTGGCGAGAAGTCCTGAACCAGAGAAATCAGACCGGTCTGGTGGTCGACCAGCAGAACCACGGCGTCGTCTTTGTTCAGGCGGTTGTAGGTTGGAGTGCTCATGTGTGAATCCCTTTTTAGTTGTGGAAGTGCGTTTGCGTTCAAGATGGGCACAGATTACTGACTCGTCTGAAAGCGATAAATCGTCTGAAAAGCGTTTAACCGTCAACTCAAAACGGACAATTCGCTCTAACTGCCGAGCAGATCACACAGCCAGCCCGACCTTCCCTCCGATCCTTGTCATACTGTTCACTCGCTCACAACGACAGCCAGGGAATGTTGATGCCCGGACGCAAGACGCAAGCGCCCACCCCAGATGAAACACCGCGCGCGCCTCGCCAAGGCGTGAAGGCCGGCTCGACCTTTCGCCTGACCGTCAGTTTCATGCTGATGGTGGTCGTGGCTTTTCTGACCGTCGAGAGCTGGAGGACGTGGCGCGATTACCGTTCGGTGTTTGCTTCCGCACGCGATTCGGTGACCAACCTCGCCCGCGCCACGGCGCAACACGCCGAGGACACCATCCGTCAGGTCGATGTGCTGACTGCGGGGCTGGCCGAGCGGGTCGAAGGCGATGGTTTGCAGAACCTGGATGTGGCGCGGATTCACAAGCTGCTCATCCAGCAATCGAAAATCATGCCGCAGCTGCATGGCCTGTTCATCTACGGCCCGGACGGCCAGTGGATCGTGACCGACAAGGAGGTCACGCCTGAGACGGCCAACAATGCCGACCGCGATTATTTCCAGTATCACCGCACCCATGAAGACCGGCGCGTGCGTATCGGCCAGGTGGTGGAAAGCCGTTCCACCCATGACCTGATCATTCCGATCTCGCGGCGTTTGAATAACCCCGACGGATCGTTCGCCGGCGTGCTGCTGGGGACGGTCAAGGTCAGTTATTTCGTCGATTATTACGGTGACTTCCGCATCGATGACAAAGGCGCGCTGGTGCTGGCGATGCGCGACGGCACGATCCTCGTGCGCCGGCCGTTCATTGCCTCCGTGGTTGGCAAAAGCCTGGCGAACAGCGAGATCTTCAAGACCTACCTGCCCAACGCCAATCAGGGCATTGTCCAGATCCGGGCGGTGGTCGACGACACCGAACGCCTTTACGGCTATCGCGCCCTGACCACCTACCCGCTGGTGGTCGAGGCCGGTTTGTCCCGGGACTCCATCGTTGCGCCGTGGCGTCAGGACCTGCTGAAAAACGGCTTCGTGCTCGTGTTCCTGATTCTGGTGCTGGCCTGTTTCGGGCTCATCGTCCTGAGCCAGTTGCGCCAGCGGATGGCGATGGAACGGGAGATTCGCTCGGCGCACAAAACGATGCGCGACATGGCGCTGACTGACAGCCTCACCGGCCTCGGCAACCGTCGGCGCCTGGACGCGGCACTGACGGATGAGATTCGCCTGGCCCGACGTCAGGGTTCGCCGCTGTCATTGATCATGCTCGATGTCGACTACTTCAAGCGCTACAACGACCAGTACGGCCACGCCGCCGGCGATGACTGCCTGATCGCGGTCGGCGACGGCATCCGCAAAGCAGTCAAGCGGCCTTCGGACCTCGCCGTACGCTACGGCGGCGAGGAATTCACCGTGCTATTGCCCAACACCGACAACGCCGGGGCAATTCAGGTGGCTGAAGATATTTTGCAGACCATTCGCTCGCTGGAACTTGAACATGCCGGGCATCCGCTGGGGTATGTCACTGCGAGTGCGGGGATTACCACGCGCTATCCGGTGGACGATGCGGTGACTCCGGCCACTTTGCTCAAGTCTGCCGACACTTGCCTCTATCAGGCCAAACAGCAAGGCCGGAATCGCTGGTGCTCGGCGCAGGCATCCCGGCAAATCCAGCCGATTGCGGCGATGCCGCGGACGGATCGCTGAATGTGACTAAAACCAGCCAATTCCTGCGTCCTTCACGCACATAAGCAGCGTCCTACAGCAGCCGTCCCTCACGCCTGATTACGTGGGCACCCTCGCCTTCGATACCGTCTTCTGCCTGAACCGGACAGAACACAGACGATGCGAAGAAAAGGCAAAGGTACCGAACTCCGAAACCAAACGCTCAAATCAGAAGCCCGCAAACTTGCGCACGAAACGCTTTCCATGGATCCAGGAGCTCTGGCAGCCGGGATTGATGCTCAGTTGCTCAGGATCGACCCGATCACGCCCTTGGCAATCAACGCATAACATCAGTGGAGCGGGCCCATTGGATACCCATGGGATGATGTACTTGAGTGGAAAACAAAAGATGCAAAAGGTCTGGACTTGGCTTTCTGGTACGAAGATGAGCTGTGCGGTTTGTGCTATGCAACGCCACGAAAAAGCACAATCTGCATAAAAATCGTTCTTTTGCAGGGTCACACCTACAAGGCCCATACCCTGCGAGGCTGGATCGCACCAATGGCACTACTGACAACAGAGTTCTATGCCCGAAAGCTGGGATGTACCGAAATTGAAGTACAAGAACCTGACTCAGGTGCTATCTCCTACTACCAAACGCTTGGATTTTATTTTGACACGACTGACCGCCTTGTCTTTCCACTGGTCCACCCATAAGATCGACTCAAGCAACCCGGCACGAGAGGTGTCCATGAAACACAAGAAGCCAAAAGCCCAATCAGCGCCTGCTTCCAGACTTCGTGCCGAAGAACCCTGTTTGCCCAACAGGGTCTCCGCCAGTCAGCGGCATTTTTTGAAAGTAGCCGCAGCCTGTGGCAAAGAAATGGAGCCTGATGGTTGGCTCGCCGGTGGCAGAACCTGAATCCCGCTTTGAAAAAACCGCCTGATTGGCGGTTTTTTTTCGCTTCAATATTGGCGTGCCCCGCGCCGGGCGCTCCAAAGACAGTGACGTGAAGCAAAAGCAGGAGAATTCCGAAAGCCCGCACTTCATGGTTTATTTACCGACTCAACCTTGGAATCGGCCCACACTCCCTCATATCAAGAAACATCTGCGACCCACTCGAGAGGAAGGACATGCCATGACCACTCAAACCGAAACTGCCATTCTTGCCGGCGGCTGCTTCTGGGGCATGCAGGATCTGTTGCGCCGCTACCCCGGCGTGCTGCAGACGCGGGTCGGTTACACCGGCGGCGATGTGCCGAACGCCACTTACCGCAATCATGGCAATCACGCCGAGGCCATCGAAATCGTCTTCGACCCCGCCGTGATCAGCTATCGGCAGATCCTTGAGTTTTTCTTTCAGATCCACGACCCGAGCACACCCAACCGTCAGGGCAACGACCTCGGTCCGAGCTATCGTTCGGCGATCTATTACCTGAACGAGCAGCAACGCGATATCGCTGAAGACACTGCGGCTGATGTCGATGCATCGGGCCTGTGGCCAGGCCGGGTGGTCACTGAAATCGAACCGGCGGGACCGTTCTGGGAAGCGGAGCCAGAGCATCAGGACTACCTCGAGCGCATTCCGAATGGCTACACCTGCCACTTCATTCGCCCGAACTGGAAGCTGCCCAAACGCGGTTGAGGTCGAGAGGGGCTCGGTGCTGTAACCCGTTCATCTATTGCTGCAGCGACACCTGACTGCTTGTATCCTTGCGCGCGATGAGGACAAACGGCTGCCGTTATTGCCTTGATCCAATAGCCTCTGGAACGGAAAAACGGACTTTCCATAAGGTAGTGACGTGAAGCGAGATACGCACCTGGTTGTGCTTTTGCTGTTGGTTATCGGCTGTTCCCTGGCCTCACTGACTGTCTGGAAGGTGCTGGCCTCTCGAGAGCGAGCGCTGGAGGAAGTGGACGTTCACGGGTTGAACCTGACCCAGGCGCTTGTCACCTATTCCGAAGGCATTGTCCGCCAAAGTTCGGCGCTTTTGCTCGGGCTCGTCGAACGCCTGGAAACCGAAGGCAGTGGCCCCGTTCAGATCCAGCGGATCAGTTCGCTGATCGACCGGCAGGAGCCGCTGATGCCACAGCTCAGCGGCATCACCATCTACGACAGTCAGGGACGCTGGCTGATGTCGTCCAACCGGCCGATTCCGGCCGGGGCAAATAGCAGTGATCGGGCCTATTTCATTCATCACCGCGATGATCCCTCCCCCGAGACCTTTATCGGTCCGCCCATTCAGAGCCGCTCCAATCAGGAATGGGTCATCACCGTCAGTCGACGCTTCAATGATGCTCGCGGTGAGTTTGCCGGTGTGGTCGCGGTGACCTTGGGCATCGAAAACTTTCTGCGGCTGTTTGGAAAGATCGATGTCGGCCAGGAGGGTGCCATCGGGTTGTCCTATACCGATGGTACGTTGCTGGTTCGCTACCCCTTCCGCGAGCAGGACATGGGGCGCAATTTTTCAAAATCACCGATCTACGCCAAGTACCTGGTGGATCGCTCTGTCGGCACCGCCTCGTTCACCTCCAGCCTGGACGGTGTGGAAAGGCTCTACGCCTTTCGCAAAAGTGACCGGCTGCCGCTGATCACGACCGTCGCTCTCGGGAAACGCGAAGCCCTCGCCGCGTGGCGAACGGAGGCGCTGCTATCGGCCGTGGTGGTAACGGGCCTGCTGGCGCTGACCGGTCTCATCGGCTGGTTTTTGATACTGGATATCCGACGCAGAACCCAAGTAGAAGCGGAGTTGATGGGCACTCAGCAGCAGTTGCTTTCGTCAAACAGGCAACTCGAGCTGTTGGCGATGAAGGACGCCCTGACCGGTCTGGCCAATCGACGCTGTTTCGATGTGACGCTGGACCTGGAGGCGCGACGAGCGCAGCGCGACGGCACGTCCTTGGCACTGCTGATGATTGATATCGACTACTTCAAACTGTTCAACGATTCCTACGGGCATGTTGCCGGCGACGATTGCCTGCAACGCGTCGGCAACGTCGTGGAGACGTGCGTGCGCCGTCCCTCGGATCTTGTGGCGCGGTATGGCGGTGAAGAGATGGGCGTCATCATGCCCAATACCGACAGCGAAGGTGCGCAGATCGTGGCGCAACTGATCCTCGACCGGTTGCAGCAAGCGAACATTTCCCACGAATCCAGCCCGTTGGGACGAGTGAGTGTCAGCATCGGGATTGCCACTGCCGCCGGTTGCCGACTAACCCCTGTGCAAGGTTTGATCGAAGCCGCCGATGAGGCGCTGTACAGTGCCAAGGCCTTGGGGCGAAACAGGTCGGTGAAACTGCCCGGCTTGATCTAGCCTTTAGTGAAACCACGCGGGAGAAAACCACCATGCCCCTCCCCGAGCCACTCGCGCTGACAACCCGTAGATGGAATGACTATGTATGGGGCAACGCAAAATGAAAGGGGCGTACACCGAGGGGCCTTTGGCGCGTCCTCCTTTTTGTCCTTGGTCCTTTGCTTGACGCTTGCAGCACCAGCCCAGGCTGACACCTGCCCTGCCGGCGAAAAACAAGTATGCCTCGACAGCTGCATTTGCCTGCCGGACCCGGAACGTCTGTCTGAAGACCTTTTCCGGATGGCGGCACCGGTCCTGGCGCAGGGCTTGACTCAGGCCCGCGCCGAAGCCGCCAGTACCGACATCAAACCGATTCCACCGCACATCCGGGAGCAACTGCTGCGCTGGTATGAACCCGGCGTCCTCGATGCCGTGCACTACAAAATCACCGACGACGGCCAATACAACGCCGCCACGGCCATCCTGCAAAACCCGGATGTCGGAGCGGTGACGCTGATCGACATCATCCTGTTCCGCGATGCTGAAACCGCAGAACAGAACGTTGCACTCTGGGCGCACGAACTGAAGCATGTGCAGCAGTTTCAGGAATGGGGAGTCGAAGGGTTTGCGCAGCGGTATTCGCAGGATTTCAATGCGGTCGAGGCACCGGCGTATGCGATACAGGGCGAAGTCAGACGTTGGTTGCGAGCCGAAGCCCGATGATCGGACATCCCCTGCGTCCATGCCGGGGCTAGCCCCACCGTTCAAGCACCAGAAAAACCCTAGGCCTTGCCCGACGCAACCGCCGCCCTCGCCTGCCCATGTTGCCGCGTGGTCACCAGCCCGATAAACGAAATTGCCAGCGCCAGCCCAATGGTCGACGTCACTTCCAGACGATGCTCGGGCGTCACCATCATCACCGCCAGCGCAGCGCAGATGAACGCGATCACCAGCCACGTCAGCCATGGAAACAGCCACATGCGAAACGTCAGCTCGACGTTTTGCCGACGCAACATCCGGCGCATGCGCAATTGCGAAACCGCGATCACCAGATACACCAGCAACGCAATCGCGCCGGAGCTGGCGAGCAGAAACTGGAACAGCCCCGCCGGCATGAAATAGCTGAACAGCGTCACCCCGGCGCCGATCACGGTGCTGGCAATCACCGCTGCCCTCGGCACGCCCGCTGCAGAGGTAACCTTTAACGGTTGCGGAGCATCGCCGCGACGACCCAGCGAGAACAGCATCCGCGAGGAAATGTAGATCGAGGAATTCATGCAACTGGCCACCGCGATCAGCACGACCACATCGACCAGAAATTTGGCATTGGGAACGTTCATCAGCTCCAGCGCGCGCTGGTAAGAGCCGACCGACGCCAGCAGCGGATCGTTCCAGGGCACCACGGAAATCACCACGAAAATCGACAGCAGATAAAACACGCCGATGCGCCAGATCACCGAGCGCGTGGCCTTGGCGATGTTCTGCGCCGGGTTGCTCGATTCGGCGGCCGCGATGGTCACCGCTTCCGTCCCGATAAAACTGAACATGATGGTGATGAAAGCCCCGACCACCGCCGACAAACCATTGGGCGCAAACCCGCCGTGTTCCTCCATCAAGCGGCTCAAACCGCTGGCCTCACGCTCCGGAATCCAGCCCATCAACACCGCAAAACCCAGCCCGATGAACCCGATGATCGCCACCACTTTGGCCATCGCAAACCAGAACTCGAACTCGCCGTACTTGGACACGCTGAACAGGTTGGTCACCACCAGCAAAATGATCGACAGCAACGCGAACAACCACGCATCGACCTGGGGAAACCACTGATTCAAGACATGCCCGGCGGCCAGCGCTTCGATCGGAATGACCAGCACCCAGAACCACCAATACAACCAACCAATGGTGAACCCCGCCCAACGGCCGATGGCCTGATCGGCATAGGTGGAAAACGATCCCGTGTCCGGATGGGCCACGGCCATTTCACCGAGCATGCGCATGACCAGCACGACCAGCAGACCGGAGAAGAGATAAGCGAGCAAGACTGCCGGGCCGGCGGCGGCAATGGCGTGGCCGGAGCCGACAAACAGCCCCGCACCGATGATGCCGGCAATGGAAAGCATGGTGACGTGACGCGGCTTGAAGCCCTGCGCCAACTGACCGTTCGAGTCCTTCGAGTTCAGACTATTCATTGTTTTTGTTGTTCTCTGGTGATCGACGTTTGGGCGTACTGACGACGTGTCAGGCGATCATCATTTCTTCCTGTTGCCCTGCTCCAGAGCGGCGCACCTCAAGCGCTTCAGCGTTACAAATCGGTCGGACGACGACGCAGGGCGATGAAATGATGCGTCACCTTACGTGCCTGGCGTTGATCGCAAATAGCCTGGGAGCGGCACGACGGTGTCTGATTTCGACATGGTGAATGGCATTCGGGCCCGTTCGAGAGCGCCATCACAGAATAAAAAAGGGGCGCTGATTTATTCAGGAAAAATAAATCAGTCCCCCCTTTTTCTGGCCGGTGTCAGCCCTTGGTCAGATCAACCAACGGTGTCTGCCGCACCTCGGTCTCCCGCCCGCCCTGAATGTCGCTCACCTGCTTCAAGGCCTTGTCCACTGCCGCCTTATCCGCCAACAAGCTGTAACTGATGCGGAACTGTTTGTGTTCCTTCGGCCCGATGGTGGGTACCAGGTTCAGTGGTCGCTGATAACGGCGGTTGTAGGAAAAACTCGTCCCCGGCTCCAGCCCGGTGACATAACCCTGACCTTGGGTATCGGTGTTCTTCCACAGAGAAAACACCGGCAATGTCTGCGTATTGAAGCCAACCGAAACGCCCAGGCTGCCGGCCTTGTTATGCAACACGGTCAACGTATCGCCCTTGGCATCGGCATACGGCACCACGTTGTAAACCGTTTCGTCGTAGTCCTTGGTCGGTGCGCGGTAGGTTTGCCATTCGGGCAAATCGCCCTTGGCCTTGTCGTTGAACGGCGACACCTGTTTCACCGGCGCGGCGAAACGAGCGCCCTGCTCCAGGAACGGGGTGCTGAAGTTGCTGTGGTACAGCGCCTGATATTCCTTCGGATAGTCGCCGTTGTTGGTCAGCGTGTCGTTAAGGGCGAACACTGCGCTGCCGGGTTCGGTGACCAGTTCGGTGGCGACGGAGAAGTCGACTTTCTTGAACGCCTGCTCTTTCAGCTCACCGCGCAGGGTGATGGCGTACGGTGGCGTTTCATCGATGTGCAGGGTGACTTTGTTCGCAGGACTGTTGGCGGCCCGGCCGTGCAGGGTCAGCAGTTCGCCGTTGTCGACGCCGGGGTGACCGACCCATTCGTATCCGCAGCGGGTCACCAACTCATTGAAACCCTCCAGCCAGCCCAGACCACCGCGGCCATTGAGTTCGATGAAGGACGGATTGACCACCTCCTTGACCGGCGAATCCCAGCCCATACGCACATTGCCGACCGAGGCCTGCAAGACGTTCATTCCCCGTGTCGGCACCACCGAGAGCTTCATCGTGCCGTTATCGATGTCGACAATACTGACGCCCTCCTGCCGACCGCCATGCAAGGTGCGCAGGCTGACGCTGAAAGGTTTGTCGGTTTTCACGCCGAGTTGCTGGCTGGTGATCTGCCAATTCTGCGCGGCTTTGTCGGTGTCGAGCAGAACGTAATCCCAGGCCATGGCGTGGGAGGCAGCGGACAGTGCGCTGAGGGCAACAACGAGTTTGAGCGGGGTCATGGGAGCAGCCTTTTCTTGGAGTTGTGCCGTTTTTATAAACCTGCTGAAACGTTTCATCAAGCTTAAAAAGTGACGCGCGCTTGTAGATGACGAGAAAGAATGGGTACGGAGAGGAAAACTGAAATCGATGTGATCGCGTTATCCCGCAGACGGGAATCCGCTTTATTCAGGAGTGGCATGGGCGTCTGATTTCGACATGGCGAGGTCGACGTGTTTAAGCGTTTTTCGAAGGGTGTTTAGAAACGCCCGGCATTACTTCCCCACGGCTACAGCGTCTTGCGTCATTGCCTACGACTACGCCAGAATCCGCCGGCTTGTGCGTCTGGGGTGCGGGTTTTATCGTTTCCGTGTCACTGAAAAACAGTGATCGGGTTTGGTAGCCCGCAGCGCTGACGCATCGCGTCACCTCATGCAGTTGCATTCATGCGACTGGATTTATGGTGGCCATGCTCAGGGCTTCTTCGGAAGCGCCGGTTCCAGTGCTCCGGTCTACCAACCTGCGTATGGTCGCCACCCCTCGTTTGGTAGCGAGAGTGGATGACTCCCCTTTAATAAGTGCTGGAGATTCATCTATGTTCAAACCAACACCGAACCCTCCCGAAACCGATCCGGTTTCCCCGTACAAATTTCCCGACTCCCGAACCCTTAATGAAGCGGCCGAACGCGCGCTCGACCACTACCTCACCCCGCAGCAACGGATCATGGGCAGCCACCACAAACACGACCCCATGTACATGGCCAACCCGGCCTACAACACCGAATCACTCCTGGCCAACGCCAGCGAATCACTGGGCTCGGCCAGTGAAATGCTCAATAACTTTGCGGCCACGCTGGAGCCTGCCCACCGCAAGACCGCGATCGGGATTGCGCAGTTGGTGATGTTGAGCGAATTGGCGGTGAATCAGGCGTTGGATCATGTTGAGGTGAAGACCTGAAAGCCAACCCCCTCTGTCGTGACTGATTAGCACGGGGGTTTGAGAAAACAATGCTAGCCGAAGCTGCCACAGTAAATGGCAGCTATCGGCCATCCATGTGCTCAAAAACTAGGAGCGATGCAAAGCAGCCGGGAGGAAACTCAGCTTCGTATATCTAGAGAGTCGACTTCGTGATGTCAAAGCAGTATCGTCAGTTACGGCTATTTGACAGCAGCATTGAGCAGGGAGAGCAAAAAATGGGCGTGATGAAAAAAGTAATATCTGACGAGGCTATGCCATTTTTGGCGCGCTTTGCGATCGCAAGAACGGGTGAGGACAGATTGCCCGGCTACTACTCAACCGAAATGGCAATGTGGGTCGTAGATTCAGAAGCTGGCCCTGTTCCCATTATTGACCATTTTGCGTTAGCCGAGCTTATGACGAAGACCAAAGTGAACGCGGAGCAGGATGACGAAGGTCTTTATTCGCTGGAAGAACTGAAAACCGTGACTGAGGTACGGGCAGAAAGTGATGATGTTGACTCTGCAATTAGCCATCTGTTGGAACTCGTGACCAAGACAGACACCGTTGTCGAAAAAGACGATGCTGCGAACGATTTCAATCAGTTTTTGGAGCTCGTCACCAAGACCAGTGTGCAGGTAGAAAAAGATGATAACGGCGATCCGGCGTCTGGGTTGGAGTCTCAGTATTTCAACGATTAGCCAAAGGAATGACAATGATTTTACTGGTAACCAATCGACGGGATATAACGATGGACTATGTGGTCGCCGAACTAAGGCGCCGCGAGATACCGTTTTACCGGCTCAACACTGAACTCTTGCCGCAGTCAATCAGTACCATGTCGGGGCAAGACCGTAAAAAATGGTCGATTTGCATCGACGACCACGAGATTCGAGGAGACAAGGTCACGGCAGCCTACTTCCGCCGTCCTGGAGCACCTAATGCTTTGGATTCCGTGAAGGATCAAGCCGAGAAGAAATACGTGGAGTCCGAGTGGGGTAGTTTTCTCAAAAGTTTGTATATGCGTCTTGAAGGAATCTGGTTTAGTAGCCCTACGCAAATATTTTTAGCTGAAGACAAACCTCGACAATTAATCCTCGCTCACGAACTGGGTTTCGACATACCAGAAGGCTACGTTACTAATAATTGGTCGTTGGTGAAGAAGCTGACAAATCAGCACCGAACGATCGGAAAACCTTTGCGAGAAGCCGTTCTTTCTGGAGATAACGAGCGCGTAATGTTCACTCATCGCATCGATGCACTGAGTGAGAGCGATGCTAAAGCAGTCGCACTAGCTCCCTTCATTGTTCAAAAGGAAATTCTTAAACGCTACGATGTACGAGTAACCGTGGTCGGTACCAACGTTTTCGCGACTGCAATTTGGTCGCAGACCAATGCAGAGACTGAAGTAGATTGGCGCCAAGGCACTCGAACCGATTTGAAACATGAGAGGATTGAGCTAGAGGAATTGACTAGCTGTCGCTGTATCGCGCTCGTTAGAGCGCTAGGGCTGAAATTTGGTGCGATCGATTTTGTGTGCGACCAAGAGGGCAAACTTTGGTTTTTGGAGGTCAACCCGAACGGGCAATGGGCGTGGATAGAGAACTTGACGGGTTATCCGATTTCCAAAGCAATTGTTGACGAACTGGAAGAGATATCCTTCGGATGAACAGAATTCGCGAGTTTATTTGGCCCATTCTCGAAAAGCAAACTGTCGCGGAGGCCCAAGCCCTAAGCGATTCTGAAAGCAAGCTTCGGACCTCCATTCAGCAAGATAATTGGAGTCCAGGCGTCGCTGTTGCGCTTGATGAGGCACGTCGCCTTTATGATGCAGAAGCTGAACGCCGCAGAAGCGCTGACACAAAAGCTGGAATCTACTTCGCCGCGATCACTGCGCTTGTGCCGGTTTTGACATCTCTTATCCCCAGTATCTGGAACGATAAAGCGAGCGCAATATTTTCGGGAGCGTCCCTACTGATATTTGCATTGGCCGTCTGTTACTTGATCAACGCCGGCCTGTGGGCATTTCATACGCTGAAGGTATCTCACTTTAACCAAATTCATTCGAGTGATTTGGTACGCCTCGCAGGTAGTTCCGAATCTCCAACCACACTCATTAAGGAAATCACACTTGCCATCCATTTGAATTATCCGTTGGTGAACGAAAAAATTACCTGTATAAAAATGACTCATGTATTTCTGTTGCGAGCTTTTTTGACTTTCGCGTTGCTGATGGTGATTCAGGGTCTTTGGCCCCCATTAACGTCCGCCTTTGATTGGGCTAAAAAGAAATACTTGCCCAGCAATCCTGTTCCATTAGTGATGTGCTACTCCTGA